>NZ_JBAKHP010000030.1:0-69724 GCF_036902745.1 Micromonospora sp. CPCC 205554
CCACCAACGACCCGCCCACCCCCCCCCAGCCACGTCACAACCCCCATTTTTCCGCCCCCCCGCCCTTGCGCCGGGGCGGCGGCTCCGCAGGAGCCGTTTGCCGCGCCCCGGCCCGCGCCGCGCGGAGCGCGCTTGATCTACTACAGACGGAATCGGCAACAGACTGTCACTGAAGCGTGTCATGTCCCGGCTGATGCTTTACGCTTGCGCCCCGCCGGATGCTTGACATGACGTCCTGGTCGAGGCATTAGCCTGCTCGGATGAGCTACGACATGTTCGTTCAGCGGTTCGAGCAGAGCGATGCAGCGCCGATGGCAGGTGAGGTGTTCCTGGCCGCCTTTGAGCCCCGCGTCGACCGTCGGGAGCCTCAACACAGCTACTGGCACATCAGCGCCGACGACGGTGGTACTGCAGACCTCTACGCAGCCCCTGCCGGCGGCACGCTCGACAGTCTCATGATCAGCCGGTTCTCCGCCGGTGCTGTTCTCGACATGCTCGTCGAATACATCCGGCTCGCTGATGCCGTCGTGCTCCCATCCGGCTGCCCCGCCATGCTCGCCCACGAAGGGCAGCGGCACCACCTTCCCGAGGAACTTCGCACCGACGCCGTGGTCGTCCGAGCGGGCGCGGACGTAGAGCGCCTCCTGCAGAGCTGCTAGGCGATGTGTAAATCATGCGCTGGGACGGGTCTGCCAAGCATGTGGTGGGACTAGACAGTCGCCACTGAAGCGAAGAGGGCAAAGCGGGGTTCATCGACCGCATATCGCTAGCCGCAGCTTCGTAACCGTTGTCCACAGCGCATCAGGGCCTGCGACGCTTCTGAAGCGGAGGGGAACTGGCGTCGGCGAGGCAGCCGAGCCGACCTGCTGGCATGACTGCAGACGCGGCTTACGCCTTGGCGAAAAGCTCGCTGACCATCCGCTGACGCCGCTGCTGTACGCAAGCAGGAAGGCCACCTCCCGAAGCCGGGAAGTGGCCTTTGACCTGCGTGGGCGATACTGGGATCGAACCGGTGACCTCTTCGGTGTGAACTGTCGGCGAGCCGGTCGTTTCAGGCTCGATGCGAGGTCACGGGGCCTGGTGGGGCTCGTCTCGACCGGGTTCGGCTGGCACGGTTGCTGTACTTCGCTGCTGTACTGCCGGCATCAGATCAGACGTTGGATGCGGACCTTCGGGCGCTCATTTCTGAGGTGGCCTTGCTTGTGCTGGCGGACCTGCTCCTCCCAGACCTCCTGGTCGTAGTCCGGGTCCGGCGGGGTCCACTTGTGGGAGCCGTCGCTGTAGTGGAACTTTTCGTCGCCGGGTCGAAGGATGCTCATCGGGTCCAGCCGAGGAAGCGGTGGTGCAGGCGGCCGGCGGGCACGTGGGCCAGGTCCTGGGCGGCGTCGACGAGCTGGGCGGCCAGATACAGGGCCAGCGACACCGGGGCGCGGTCGTATTCGGCTCGCAGTTCGCGTCGTCGGGTCTGGCATGGCCACTCCCCCGCACAGCCGCCGCAGGTCCAGGCCGGTTTGATCGGTTGGTGGGTGGTCATCGCGGGCCGTCCTGGCTCGGCCAGTGGCCGCGGTTGATCGGGATGCGGTGACGGCTTCGGCAGGGCAGGCTGCTTCCGCAGCGGCAGACATGTCGCCAGTGCCGCCATGACCAAACGGGCCGATGACGGCGGGCGAGGGTGAGCGCCACCGCCAGGACGTACTCGTCGTACGAGACGCGCTTCATCGGCTCGCCGGAGCCCTCGGGGCGACTCTTCGCCGCGTCAGGGGATTGGAAGGGAGCACTGCCGCCTCCTCGTGCCGCCGGTGTCCGGGGGCGTGGATGCCCGATCACGGGGGATGCGCCGGGCACCCACGCCGGTGAGGACGGCCCACAGCGCCAACCGAGGGAATCGACCTCCTCGGCAACCTCCCATAGGTACCGTTGGGTAGTCAAGGGCTGACGTAGGTGGTCTACTCGTGTTGCCAACCGAGGGGAACACCGTGCCACCGCGTTACCGCTACGAGCAGATTGCCGACGACCTCGCCGAGCGCATCGCCTCCGGCGAGTTCCCGCCGGGCTCCAAGCTGCCCAGCCGTCGAGAGTTGATCGAGTACTACGGCGTTACCGAGCCGGTAATCGACCGCGCCATGCAGGTGCTACGGATCAAGGGGATGACCGAGACGCTGCCCGGCGTGGGCGTCTTTGTCGCCGACTAGGTCAGCCGTCACCTCACGCCGTCGCCAATTCTGCTCTGTAGGACACGCGACCTCAAAGCGAGGAGGACGGAAGGTCATGGACAAGCTCGTAGCCGGAGGGTTAGGGGCACTCGTAAGCGTCGCGGCTGTAGTCCTCGGCGCTTGGCTACACAGCAGGCGAGAACTACGCCAGTGGCGTAGGGATCAAATGCTGCGAACAGCCGTCGAGTTCGTCACGCCGACTCGTTACCTCCTCAACCACTACCGGTGGCTAGGCGAGGACGCGATGAATCAAGAGGACCGGCGCGCGCGGCGCGATCGAATGCAGGACGCCCGCACCGCGATCCAGCTCCTCTACAGCCCGCCCACGGTACAACTAATGGAAGAGCTCGTGAGCCGGCTATATGAGACCCGGCCGGAAACGATCAAGGAAGATCACGATCGCACCCAGGAGATGTTCCGTGAGCTGGTCAGGCAGCTTGGAACTGAAATAGGCGCAAGGCCAAAGACCCCTTAACCGCGCCCAAACGACCGACTCGCGGCGACCACCTCGGTGTGAACGCGGGTACGGAGCACCGTCGACTGTCGCCCGGTGCCGCCTCATGTTGCAGAGCTACGCTTCCCTGCCGCCTTGTGGCGTCTCGTGCCAGCCGCTGGCAACCCTTTCGCTGCCTCCTGGCTGCCTTCTTCGCGGCGTCGCGGGCTACCCAACAAAGCCCGGGGAAAGTACAGCGCCTGCGCTCACTCCTCAGGCTTACTGCTCGTAGGTCCGGTGTAGCTCTGGGCGAGAAGGTGACCCTCAAGGACCGTGTACAGGGCGTTGCCTTCGTCCACGTAGAGGCGTCGCTCCCCGCCGCCAGCCTTGGCGGCAACGTAGTGGATGCGGCCAGACTCGCCGCTCTGGCGCCATGCCCTAAGGATGACGCGGTCAGGGATGTGAGGCATGGTCCTCCTTGCGCGGCGGCGTTCACCTCCTATCCCAAGGGGTCCAGGCAGGCGGCGTCAACCACTCGCCCGCTGGCCGCCGCCTGGCTGGCGATCTCTCGCTTGTAAGTTCTGGGCGCTCCGTCCGGGCCGGTCCGCGCGTGTCTCTGACCTCGGCTCGTGGTCCACGGCTGTACGGCTTGGCCCCTCCCCGTCCAGCCTTGTTGCTGTCACCGTTGCTGTCGACAGCACCGAGCGACCTGCTCAGACGAGGGCTCCGGCCCGCGCGGACGCCCTCAGCTCCCGTATCCCGGCATCCACGGCAACGAGTCAACCTCGGTCGTTCTCCCCTGCAAGACCATCGTGAACAGTTCCATCATCCCGGCCCGCGAGTAGCCATCCATGTGCAGCGGGCCGCGAACCTCGTCGTGGTCCTCCCAGATCACAAGCCCTCGGCTTCCCGCGAACACCGACACGCTGTACCCAGCCTCGTTATCGCTGATCCACACGTCAGGATGCTCCGGGTCATCGACCTCCAGCTCATCCAGCAGGTCCGCGAGCTGGTCAACCGATGAAACATCCTCGCCACTTCCCCAACGATGCTGGATGGAGCAGCGAACTGCACTCGGAGCGTCAGCCATGGAAGCAATCCTCGCCTACGCCGAGAGCGCCACCCACCCTCGGTGCCTACCCACGCGACCTACCTTGCGTCGGACACAGACGTAGAAGCGGAACTGAGGCGGGCTCGTTTGTGACCTGCGGCGACCTGGTCGGCGCGCTGGTCGCGCCCCGTCGTGGCTTGCCGCCGCTGCTCGCTGGTTGCCGACGTTTGACGGCGCCTTGTGCCACTGTGCGCCCCGAGCGGGTCCGTCGCAGCCGGCCGTCCTCGGTGTTCAACGCACACGGTTTAGGAACGGAGTAGCGCTAGCACGGACATCTCGTGTCCTACCAGGAGGTACGTCCTCCGGCCATCCAGCGTGACGCCGGCTCATTCCGCGCATGTTCCGGATCTTGTGGCGCTAATCCCTGGTGACTTCCTCGCGACTGCTTCCAAGCACGCAGCCGTCAGGATCCGACCGCGCCTTCTGAACTCCCAGCAGCGATCCGTCAGGCAGGGTGACGGCGATGACCGGTACATACTCGCGGCCGTCGGGTTCCCAACCGATCACCCTGCCGACGTCGCGCTCAGAGCCTTCCTCGGCCGGCTGGGACAACCACAATTCATAGCCTTGAGGGATCATCGAGGCAACGTATCCCCGCAGGGTCAGCTTCTAGGTCCTCTGTCAGATACCCGATCCCTGCGGCCCGCTGCATCCGGCGTACAGGTCGACTCGTCCGCCCACCAGGTCAGCCGCTAGCACATCGTGGCTGACCTGCCGATTCTTCAGGCGCTGCTGGTCGTCGTTACCCATTCTTGGTCGGCGTTCGACGGACCCAGGACGGCCCCGGGGCCCAACCACGGCCCAGGGAGCCACGAGCGTAAGCGCGGGCCGCCGGATTGCACCCTCAAACTGCCAGCTGACAGCACACTGGTGGCCGCTCGCGCTCCTCCTGCAACCTGTTGGTTGGCCTGGTGAAGCTGTCGGCACCGATGATCGTGAGGCCCATTGACGCCTCCCGAAACAAGTCGGTGTCGCTTAGGCTCCCTACGCAGGCCATTCCGGGGAGGACACAGACAAGTGAGCGCAGAGCTGGCACTAGCGGTTGCGGGCGAAGCCCTGGGTACGCTGGCCTATAAGATCGGCGCAGCTACCTACGGTGAGCTTTTTGCAGAGCGCCATGACGTGATGGTCTCTGACTCTGCCCTGCTAGTCGAAGACCAAGCGGGGAATCAAGTCGTGTTGACCGACGAGCAAGCGACGGCAATCGGTGCGCTCATCAAGTCTCCCGAGGTGACCGCGCTGGCGCAGACCTACATCTTGGGCCAAAGGGCGACGGAGACTTTTCAGGATGCGCCAGCGCTGACCGCGGGGTCGAAAGGAGCATTTCTTGGTCTGTTTGCCAAAGAGTTTCCAAGTATGCGCTCAGCTGGCGAACTCATCTGGAACCTGATAACCGAAGTATTGCAGAACGTTGCTCCGACGCAGAGCGGACTGAAGAGGGGGAAGAAGGAGGATCTTTCCCGTCTATTTGACACACAGGAAGGCATGCCGGATCGACGCCCCCCAGCGCCTCGGTACATCCGTGAGATCCTTGAATCCACAACCGATTGGGAGATCGTAGAACGACTTCGCCGAATATGTGAGGATGCCTGCAGGGCCGCCGAGGAAGAATTCGGCAAGATGCACTTGGAGCACGCTCAAGACAACCATCGATTCTCTCACGAAGACCTATACATTGAGCGCACGCTCATCCCTCGGGAGAGCAATCGGAAGAAACGCGTTGAGTCCACAGTTATTACAGCTCCTGCCCCTGGCACCAATGCCGTTGTGATCGGAAATCCTGGCGCGGGAAAGAGTACCCTTGTCAGGAAAGCCATATATCAGCAGATTAAGCGTCCCACGCGGGACCTTGCCCCTATCGTCCTGCTCTGCCGAGAGTTGAATAGCGAATCTGACTTCGACCTGACCCGGGAGCTCACCAATCGCCTCGGTCTAATGCCGGGCGTGGAGCTGAAGGAGGGGGATTTCGAGAGGCTACTTTCTCTCGGACGAGCGCTCCTGGTCTTCGACGGCATAGATGAGATTGCGGACCTTCAGAGGCGTCGGCGAGTAATTTTGTCGATTGAATCTCTTGCGGTGGCGTATCCACTAGCTCCGATCATCTGCACTACAAGAATCGTTGGCTACGATAGCGCCGCCTTTCACAACTCCCGCTTTTCGCTCTACGAGCTGGATGACTTCTCGGAGGCGCAGGTTTCGCAATACGCAAGGCGGTGGTTCAAGATAATGCGCCGTCCTGCAATCGACAGCAAGGCCTTCCTTCAGGACTCGCAAGAGGTGCGGGAAATCAGGCGCAATCCTTTGATGTTGTCACTCCTGTGCACGCTGTACAAGGTTCGAGGGTATATCCCAATGAACCGCCTCGACGTGTACAAGTCTTGCGCTGACTTGCTCTTCTACAGTTGGGACTCCCTGAGGCACATTCCGCAGCCGGTAGACCATAAGAGGTACGGCCATACACTTATGGAGGAACTTGCCGACCTCTTCTTCAAGTTTCCTTCCGCTGGAGCCGGGGTGGAGGAGGGCCTGCTGGTCCGCCTTATCGCGTCTTTCTTCAAGGACACGGCAGGTGTAGACCAAACCGAGGCGGCTCATAGGGCGCAAGAGTTCTTGAATTTTTGCGCTGGACGAGCGTGGTTACTGACATCGGTTGGAAGAGATTCGCGCGGCCAGCGAGTCTTCGCCTTCACGCATCGAACCTTCATGGAGTTCTATGCGGCGCGTGCGGTCGTCCGGCGAGCTAGATCGGAGGAGGATGTACTAAGAGTCATTTACGATGTATATCGGAAAAATCCGAGCTCGGTCCTGCCGGACATTATCGTGCAGGCATATGACGAGAAGGAGTATCGAGGCGCGGAGACTCTATTAAGGATTTTCAAGAGGGAGGGCCGGGCAGGCAGGCAGATTCCGGCGGGAAGTCATTTCCCTCTTTGCTTGCGCATTCTGAACAGCACGCCCGTCGGCGCTCCGTTGGTTCGCGAAATACTTCTCGATGCACTGACAGCCTGGAACTTTACGAATGACCGGACGGATCGTGGAATCTTCATCTCGCTCCTTCAGTTGTACCGAGACCCACGCAACATTTGCCAGCGGATTCTGAGAAGAGTAGACGAAGCAGTACAGCCGGCGGTGGCGTCTGCTTTCCGCAACGCCTTTCTACGACGATGGTCCCGGCTATCGCTAACTGGCTTCGCTGACGTCTTCGAGGAAGAGTGGGGAGCAATTGCGCATCTAATTGCGACAGAGGACGGACCTACGCTGGCGGACGAAGACCCGGCGGTATATGCGTATCTAAAACTGGCAGGGCTGCTGCCCGGATTTGAGGTGTCGGCACCCGAATTGGAGAGGGCTTTGGTGTTGTCGGCCTTCGGGGCGCAAATTCCAGGGCTAGCGCTCCGTGCCGTCCGCGAGTATCTGGGCGAAGACAAGCCGGACGCGATTTATCAACAGATCTGCGTACAGTACGGTGGAGCGTTGGAACAGCAGCCCGCGCAAATTCCCCGTGATCTTGCGGAACGTGCTCAAAGAGTGGTCGGTGACATAGTGCCAGCGTTGGCTGATGTCGAGCCCGCGCAGCCGGCGACTATCAAAAACCTTCTTTTCTGGCTAGCATGCTTGATGTGTGAGACCACCGACTCAGGACTTCATTCATTCCATGAGGTCGTTCGGTACCTCTATCCTAATGATCTCCTCTATCGGGTATTGCGCAAGCGTATGAGGTCCAAGCAGATGGACGAGGGTGCCGCCGAGGAACTGCGTAGCGTCAGGCTCGGGCCACGCTTGCGCCATGAGGTGAGCCGTTTCTGTCCGCCTTGGGCCGACACGTGGATGAAGGGAGACCTCTCCATAACAGGTGCCCCTTACTAGCAGCCCTCATGTGCACTGTATGCCGTCGACCCGCCCTCCTGGGGAGCGGGCCGCCGCCCGGCCCGCCACGTCAAGACGGCCTTGACGCACGGTCGGACGCTGGCGGGTCGGGCGGTGGTCTGCTCGGCTCGCCCGGGTCGTCGGCTGGCGGGATGGCCTACCGCAACCTCCCACGGACCGTGACCCGCCGGCGGAGCCCCGGCCATCCTGGAGCCGGAGCGCCCCCGCCGGAGGCGCAGTAGCCGCAACCCCGCGACCGCCGTCAGCTGGCCGACGCGGCTGGCGTGCGCTCCCCTACGCCGCGCGGGCTCGTGGCCGCGCGGCCCGGCCGGCTGCCGGCTCACACCACCGGTCAACCGTCCTGTCGTTCGGCGGCGGCCCCTTGGGCTCCCCGCTTCCGCGCCAGCCGCCGGGCGTGTTGCGTGGCCGGAGTCGGAGCGCCAGCGGAGCGACGGACACGCGCCCAGGCGGCGGCGCGTGCGGCCCGTTGCGGGCCGCCTTGATAGACGTACAGAAAGTCCTCCCAGACGAGGGCCGGCGGCCAGCTGTCGGATCACAGGGCCGGCGGCCGGCTCCTGCGCCGCTTGATGGGTCGCATGTGAGCGCGTAGAAAGCCGGTGGTTCGGCAACGGGCGATCGGGCTACGGTTCGCGGATGAGCATCCTGCCCGGGGCGACGAGACAGTCGTTTGCGGGTCGCAATCTTCGGCATCGCACCCTGGACAGGCACTCCTTCAAGTTCTGCGATTTCCGGGGTGCCGACCTTCGGGGCGCCTCTCTCCGAGGTGCTCACTTCGCTGGCTGCGATCTGCGGGATGCTGACCTGCGCGATGCCGATCTTTCCTACGCACAGTTCACCTACGTCAGAACACACGATCCGGAGTACGGACGCACAGACGTAACCGGGGCCCGGTGGGACGGGGCCACCCTCCGAGGCGTAATCACGGACCGCGTCCTTGGGTGGCCGGATGGCCTCCCACACTCCGGCATTACTTCAGGTTGACGTGTCGGTACCCGGTGCTACTCTGGCCCTCGTCGAGCACGCCAGCGCGGCCTTCCTGCCGGACCGCTGGACTCGACGCCGAAGATGCCGAGCGGCCGTCCTGCCGCTGATGCGGGCCACGCCCCGCCGGCTCTCGATCGCACCGGCCGCTATGCCGGTCCCCCGAATCCGCTGAGCGGCCCAGCACGGCCTTTGCCTGCCGTCCACGATGGCCCGGATTCGCACACCTCCACGGGTGGGGGCAGCCTGCGGCAAACCCGCCGGATGCCGACATCCCAGGCTCCCCACCCGTGCCGGCGTCGATGCCAAAACCACGAGCGTGAAAGGACATGACCCATCGGCGGGAAGTGGCATCACCACGATTCCGCCCTCCGGCGTCAGCCGCCCTCTCGGCGGTGCCAGGAGACACGACGAACACCACCAGCGGACAGGCGTCCACGGCTGGTGGTGCTTCGTCTCCGTCCCTGACACCCCGCAAGAGGAGACAACCATCTTCACCACCTACCGCCCCGGCCTCGCCGCCGGCCGTTACGCCCAAGCCCTGCACCGCGCCGCCACACCGGAGTTCTCCGGCTGGCTGGAGCACACCCGCCCCGCCGGCGGCTGCTCCCGCCCGATCCGCCTCACCGGCACCATCGCCGCCGTCGACCGCGACACCGGCCGCATCCTGAGCGAGCAGCACACCGACGAACTGCCCGACCGGACGCTCTACAAGGCGTGCGGCAACCGCCGCGAATCGGCGTGCCCGGACTGCGCCTGGGTCTACCAGGGCGACGCCTACCAAGTCGTCTGTCGCGGCCTGACCGGCGGCAAAGGCATCCCCGCCTCGGTCGGCCGGCACCCGGTCGTCTTCGCCACCTTCACCGCCCCGTCCTTCGGCCCGGTCCACCACCGCCACGTCCCCCGCCACACCTGCCGCAACCGGCAACGCTGCGACTGCCGACCCGCACCCTGCCGCGCCCGCAGCAACACCGGCACCTGCCCACACGGACAGCCCACGGCGTGCTTCGCCCGCCACGACGCCAACGATCCGCGGCTCGGACAGCCGTTGTGCCTCGACTGCTACGACCACGCCCACCAGGTCGTCTGGAACCACTTCTCCGGCGAGCTGTGGCGACGCACCAAGCAAGCCGCCGAACGCCACGTCGGCGCAACGTGCCGTCGACGCGGCATCCCGAAGGTCGGCATCGTCACCGCCTCCGGCAACGTTCGCTGGGTGCCGCCCGTGCGGGTGTCCCACGGCAAGGTCGCCGAGATGCAACGCCGCGCCGCCGTGCATTTCCACGTCCTGCTGCGCCTCGACGGCGTCGACCCCGACGACCCGGACGCCCTCGTACCACCGCCGGACGGCATCACCGTTGACGACCTGGAAGACGCGATCCGCGCCGCCGCCCGGCAGATCACCGTCACCACACCACCGCACCCCGACCAGCCCGACGGCTGGCTGATCGCCTGGGGCGAGCAGGTCGACGTCAAACGCATCAACACCGTTGGCGGCGAACTGACCGATGCCAAGGTCGCCGCCTACCTCGCCAAGTACGCCACCAAGGCCACCGAAGCCACCGGCCACAGCTCCACCCGACTCACCCCCGCCACCGTCGACGACTACGCCGACCCCGGAGGCGACCACGTCGCCCGCCTCATCGACGCCTGCTGGCACCTCGGCCGCCCCACCCACACCGACACAACCGGCGGCGCCGCAACCGCCGACGACCGTCAAGACAGCCTTGACACCAAACCCAACATCTACGGCGGCCTGCGCCGCTGGGCCCACATGCTCGGCTACGGCGGCCACTTCCTCACCAAAGCCCGCCGCTACTCCGTCACCTTCGCCCAGCTCCGCGACACCCGCGCTACCTACCGCCGCACCGAAGACGACGAACCCGACGACACCCTCACCGTCGGCACCCTCACCTACATCGGCTCCGGCTGGCTTTCCGAGGGAGACGCCCTGCTCGCTAACACCGCCGCCCGCCAGCGGCGCGAGAGCAGACGCATCGGTCGAGAAGAACTCGCCCACGAGGCATGGCTGGGGGTGGCCGCATGAGCCGACACCTGACCCCGCGCTGGTACTCCCCTGCCGAGGTCGCCGTCCTGCTCGGCTTCGGCATCTCCAAGGTCAAAATGAAGATCACCACCGGCGAACTGCGCTCCATCAAGGACGGCAAGTACCGCCGCATCCTCCCCGAATGGGTCGACGACTACATCCGCGAACAGGTCGAGCGCCAGGAGGCCGCCTGATGCCCGGACGATCTCGCGCGAACGGCGAAGGCTCGATCTTCCCGTACCGGAACGGCTTCGCCGCGTACGTATGGGTCACCAAGCCCGACGGCCGGCGCACCCGTAAGTACGTCTACGGCAAGACCCGCGACGCCGTCCACGACAAGTGGATCAAGCTGCACCAGCAGGCGAAGCAGGGTCCGGTGGCGACCAGTGTCCCCACGGTCGGCAGCTTCCTCACCTACTGGTTGGCCGAGATCATTCAGCCGAACCGGGCACCCCTGACCTTCGCCACCTACGAGACGTTCGTCCGCCTCTACATCGCCCCTGGCCTCGGAGCGAAGCGGCTCGACCGGCTCCAGTCCCGCGACGTGCAGACCTGGATCAACCAGGTCGCCCGGACCTGCCAGTGCTGCGCCCAGGGCAAGGACGCCGCCCGCCCCAAGCACAAGCGCCGCTGCTGCGCGGTCGGCCGCTGCTGCCAAGCGGTCCCGTCGACGCGCACGGTCAGCGACATCCGGGCTGCGCTACGGGCCGCCCTCACCCACGCCCAGGCCGAAGACCTCATCACCAAGAATCCCGCCGTGCCGATCACCCTCGCCACCGTCCGCCGCCGCCGGCATAGGTCCTGGTCGAGCGACGAGGCACGGAAGTTCCTGGAATCAGCGAGAGCCGACGACGACCCGCTCTACGCCGCCTACGCCCTGGTCCTCGTCACCGGCCTCCGTAAGGGCGAAGCCCTCGGACTGACATGGGAGGACGTCGACCTCGACGCCGGAGAGCTGACCATCGGCCGCCAGCTCCAACGCGTACGCGGCCAGCTCCTGCACCGCAACACCAAGACCCAGGCATCCGACGCCACCCTCCCCCTGCCCGACATCTGCCTGACCGCCCTCAAGCTCAGACAGCAACAACGCAACGAGGCTGAGGCAGCCGCCGGCAAGGCGTGGCACGAGACCCGACTCGTCTTCACCACCCGCTACGGCACACCGATCGAGCCGCGCAACTTCCAACGCTCCTGGCAGACGAGGTGCGAGAAAGCAGGCGTCAAGCCGATCACCGTCCACGACGCCAGACGTACCTGCGCCACCCTCCTGGCCGACCTCGACGTCCACCCCAGAGTCGCCATGCAGGTGCTCAGGCACGCCCGCTTCTCGGTAACGATGGAGATCTACACGCAGGTCACATCGACAAAGACGAGAGAAGCACTCAAGCGCCTCGGCGAATCCCTGAGCCGCTGACGAGAACTGCTGTACAAAGCTGCTGTACGGCAGCAGAAAGGCCACCTCCCGAAGCCGGGAAGTGGCCTTTGACCTGCGTGGGCGATACTGGGATCGAACCAGTGACCTCTTCGGTGTGAAGCAGGACGCCGCACCGACTCTGACCTGCGGAAACGCGAAGCCCCAGGCAGGGGTGGGTGCAGTTGGGTGCGGTCAGATGCCGTTCGGTGCGGTTCAGCGCCGTTCAGGGCACCCTGTTGCTCCCAACCTGCTCCCCCGATCACGGGCCCGCGACCGGGTTGATGCCTCCAGGCTGTGCCGGACCGTCCTGCACGTCGTTCGTCAGACTCCGTGGCCGCATGCTCAAGCCGTCCTAGTGACGCCAACGCCCGCTCAGCAACCGTTAGGCCTCAACTGCTCCCGATCCGCTCCCGCGGCCCGCTTGTCAACCCGACAAGCTCAGACATGCCGGCGCCCTATCAACGGCAGATCAGTGCGGCTCCGTCTGGCGGCTGTGCCAGGCGGTTTCGTAAATCGTTCGGGCTGAGGTGGTCCGGTTCCTTCGACGTATGCCAAGCTCCGGCGGTGACGATCACCAGGCCCATGGTTGCCGGAGCGGTCGTTGCCCTCGCTGGGCACGGCCTTGCTGTTGGGTTCACGATTGCCCTGGCCACCGCCGCTGGTGGCGGCCCGAATTCGGACTTGGACGCCGGTGGCAGGTTCGCGGCGCTCTTCTTCGGCGTACTCACGTACGGCATCGCCCAGCTGGTGTTGCTGGGCAGCTGCTTCGCGCTGTCCGGACGGCTCGGCCGTGGGTCATCGTCTGGCCTCGTAGCTGGCTGGATATTGGGTCTGGCCACGAGCCTGTCCTACCTGTGCGGCGGGTTCGGCACCTAACGAACGCGCGGCAGCCCCGACTGTTCGCTGCACGGGCCACTCGTAGCACGCCGTGACGCCCGGTCGGCGGCAAAAGAGCAAAGGGATCCCTCGGCATAATCAGATCCCGAGGCGTTCGATCAGCATCTCGATGTTGGGCGCAACCTCGGTCCAGTCCGCCGCTGTGCTGAGGTAGATCACCGACGGTGCGGCCGACGAAGGTCTGTAGTCCAACGCAAAAGGCCGGTCAGGTCCGAGGTCACCGATCAGGAGAGACCGGTCGGGATCCACGTCGCCGGGCCGGCTCTGCCGGTCCGGTTGACCGAGGTAGAACCCGCGATAGTCCTCAGGGATGTCATCGAGCCAGCGCCTGTTGGCCGTCATCCGACTCAAAGGAAGGAACTGCGGCGCTACGGCGTCATCACCGAAGACTTCCCGATACGTCGACGACGAGCGGTCTGGAGCTACCCACCGACCCTGCTGCAGCACCCGGAGGAGCGCAGACGGGACCGGCAAGCTGTCGATGATCATGTAACTATCGTCGGTGCTCCGAGCGGTCCCCCACAAGACATCGACGCACACCACCAGCGGCATGAGCGCGCGCCCGCAGCACAACGTCTAGGGTGTTGCCGTGATCCCCTCGGATTGGTCGGATGTACCCGATCGCCTGGCCAGACTGTCGACGCACCCGTCTGCCGGCATGGTTTTCGGAGCCAACGGCCATCAGTGGCGACGCGAGCCGCCTCTGACCACGGATGAGCTGGCCGAGCTGGAATCACAGCTAGATGTCGAGCTACCCGCCGAATACCGTTCCTTCCTCCTACAGGTCAGTCGCGGGGGCGCGGGCCCGGCGTACGGCCTCTTTCCCGCTCAACGGGTAGACGACCGATGGCGTTGGGAAGGCGACGGTGCCGAACTCACCGACCTGAAGACGTTGAGCCGGCCGTTCCCGCACACCGATGCATTCAACCCCGCAGACGACCTGCCCGCTCCCCCTGGCAAGGCGGACTTCGACTCCGAAGAAAAGTTCAACGAGGCTGAAGACGCCTACTGGCAGCAGCACGAAGCTGTCGTCTTCTCGCCCGAACACTCCATCGGGCTGCTCTACCTCTGTCACCTCGGCTGCGCCTACCGCGAAGCCCTCGTCATCAGCGGACCAGCTCGCGGTCAGATGTGGGGCGACGACACCGCCAGCGACGGCGGGTTCCTGCCTCTGCACGAGCCCGACGGGAGCCCGACAGGCTTCACGCGCTGGTACCGAGGATGGCTCGAACAGGCCGAAAAGCAAACCCAGTCCCGATAAAGCCGGAACGCTCTGCAGCACGGAAGGCGGCCAGAAGCGGACGTGCCGCGAGCACTCTTTCCGCCATCCCGAATCGCTTCGACCGCCGTCGTTGGGCGGAGAACCGATGCGGGGAGTCCGCTGGCTGGGGACACTCGGTCTGGTACTTCGAAGTAGGCGATGACGGCTGGCCCGTTCGTCAGGTCGAGGCGTACGACGCCGGAGCGTGCTGAGCTACGGCCCCAACCACTCTGAGGAGCCGTCGTCGCTCTCCGTACTGCGATCATTTCTGGTCGACTCGGCACTGCGCGCGCAGCGGCATGTGCGCGTACCTCGGGCGGCTCTACGGTGCCTGCTCGACAAACGTGTCGTCGAACGGCCATTGATCGGCGCCAAGATCGGTTCGGATGCTGCACCGGTACCTGAGTAGGTCGATCCGGTCCGCGTCGTTCAGATCCCGGTCCGGCTGTCTCGACGGATCGGCGTCGACGTTGTAGTGCAGGTGGCCCTCGGCGATGTAGTCGCGACGAAAATCCGTTGTCCACTGGGAGTTGTGACCCCATCCGTGGGATAGATCCACCGCTCTGCGGTTGCACCGCCACCAGGCCCAGTACAGCGCCGAGCGTGCCGCCACGTCGGCGTCGAGGTGATGAGCGCCGGCCCGGACCGCCACGCCTGCTCGGGCCACCAGCATGCTGCCGACGACCGCGCCCGGCCACAACTCGCCGACGACGCTCGGCGGCTCGTCGGCGTCATCGCTGACCTGCACCGAGACGATCTCATGGAAGAACGGGTGGAATGACGACTCCGCCAGCGGTGCCGCCCTGATCGCCGCGCGGAACGTCGGCCATGCCGACGTGCCCGGGATGGTGCCCCGCCACCACGGCTTGCCGCTGGTCCAGTCCAGCAACTGCGGATCGGAGTAGCCCGGTTGAAAGGCCGACAGCAGCACATCGACGATGCGACTGAACGCGTACAGCCCTTCCAGGGCCGTGTAGTGGTTGCCCTCACGCGGAACACGCACCCGACGGCTGTCCGGACGGCCCAACTCGTGCAACTCGGCCACGAGGTGAGGACGCCTGTCTAGCCAAGGCTGTAACACCTCGCCACCCCAACCCGCAGCCGTACCATCCCGCAGCTCGACGAACAAGTCTTGGAACTCCCACAACGTCGACGGCACGCCGCGCACGGTAAGCCACCCGCACCGCGGCGACAACCGGCTTCTGACAGGACGTGGCCGGCATCGCAGGGCCGGTGCGCGTACGACTGCGACGGCGCAGCCCTTGATCACATGCGCTGTCATCGGCACGAGCGCACGGGCCGGTCTGCAAGCCCCTGCCCTGCCCGCACCGTCATGCGATGATCTGCGCGCTGAACCGTGACCGGTCATCGCCCTGGGCTCAGGAGATCAATCGTGGGGTTCTTCGGCACCTACCTCTTCAACGGACACCGGTGGACGGCACACCACCCCGCCGAACAGCCGACCATCCCGGAACCGTGGCTGCTCGTCGACATCCATGACAGCGACATCGCCACGATCACCTACCGCCCACCCGGCCCCGGCAGCGGTGTCGCCTACCTCGGTGACACCCCACGCACATACTTCGAAAACCCGGACGCCTCAGCCCCAACCGATGCGGCCCGCGAGGCCGCCGGCCTAGGCGCCTGGTGGGCCCACCAGCACGGTAGGACGAGCGGGACCGAACGCGAAGCCAAGGAAGCCGATCTGGCCACCTACCTCGCCGAAGACCTCAACCCAGCAGACATCGACCACGACCACGACGATGACGAAGACCTAGACGACGCCGAGGTCTTCGTAGAGGTCAAGACAGCACGGTTCCTCGCGGCACTTGACCTGCCCGTTCCCGACGACCTACCCCGCTGATCACACGACACCAAAGACACAATCCTCCTCGTCTTTATCGCCGACATCTGACCACTTCAGGCCCGCCGAAGAGACCACCGTCGAGGAGTACCTGCAGCAGGTTTGCCGGTGGAATTTAAGTCTCAGTCGGCGGGATCAGCACCGACGTTGGTGCAACAATCCCACTGCTGCACGTCGATGCGGAGTGACCGCCCCAGCTGGGGCCGACGAGCAAGCATGAAAGCCGGCGCCGGTCATCGCATGGGCTGAGGAGGTGGCAAGGTGAAGGATCCCGCGATCATCGACATGCCTGGCCAGGTCCGGGCCTAGCGGCCGCTGGCCCGGACGGGCCGATCTACCTCACCAGCTATGCGGGCCGCAGCCCGAGCACGCGCAACCCTCGGTCAGATGCTGCTGGTGTAACTCCAGTCTCAACGGCCGGAAGCATCGATGCCGTGGCACGATCGATCATGCTCGTGCCTGCTTGCCGATTTCCGTCCCGCTGTCATCGAGGAGCCGCCGATGAGCCCGCTTGGCAGCCTCATATGCATCGGCATGCTCACCCTCGCAGCATCACTGGCCCTGCTTTGGGTCTGTATCCGCGTTCCTGAGAGCATCCAGCGATTGCGGCACCGTCTGACCAGGAAGCGACCCCGCCGGTTACGAGATCATCCGTTACTTCAGGCTCCGCCGGAGGCAGATCGCAGAGAAGAGACCCTGTGGCGGCCTGAGCTCTACGACTAACGGTCAGGCTCCGTTTGACGCCCGCGCGTCGCTACGTGCGGGCGAAGCAGCGGTCCTGCGCAACGGGATGCCCCGCAAGTGAGTGGACAGAAACCGTTGGTTCGGCAATGGGCGACCACGCTACGGTTCGCGAGTGAGCACCCCGCCCGGCGCGACGAGGCAATCGTTCGCCGGTCGCGATCTTCGGCACCACACCCTCGATGGGCACTCGTTCAAGTGGTGTGACTTCCGTGGCGCCGACCTGCGGGGCGCGTCCCTTCGCGGTGTCAGCTTTGCCGGCTGCGATCTGCGGGACGCCGACCTGCGCGACACCGACCTGTCCTACGCGCGGTTCAGCTACGTCATGACCCACGATCCGGAGTACGGACGCACAGACGTCACCGGGGCACGGTGGAACGGAGCCGACCTTCGAGGCGTCACCGCCGAGCGCGTCATTGGGTGGCCGCACGATCTCTAGCTTCCGGGGACCGGCTGCTGACCAGGCGCCGCGAGTCTAACCATGATCACCAACCTTGCACGTCAGCGGCCCAGGGTAGCCACATGCAACCTAGATCATCTGTCAAGAAGGTACTGGGACCGGCGCTCGCGGTCCCTATCGCGCAGGCCGGTGCCCGGGTTGACGCTGGACGCGCGGTGCCAAGTCCTCGGCTCTGACGCGGTTGCCGCCTCGCTTTGCACCTGGTCCCGCAACTGAACCGCCCCGGGTTCTGTGGAGACCTCAGCTGTTGGCTCCAACCACCTCGCAGGGCTGGGGTTGAGCGTAGAACATCGATTCGTATTCGGTGGGTGGGACGTGCCCGATGGCGGAGTGCAGGCGCTGGTTGTTGTACCAGTCGACCCACTCGGCGGTGGCCAGTTCGACCTGGGCGAGGCTGCGCCATGGGCCCCGGGGTTTGATCAGTTCGGTCTTGTAGAGGCCGATGGTGGACTCCATCAGGGCGTTGTCCAGGGCGTCGCCGACGCTGCCGATGGAGGCGTCGATACCGGCGTCGAGCAGGTGGGTGGTGAACCGGAACGACGTGTACTGACTGCCCGCATCGCTGTGATGTACCAGGCCCGCCCCGACCGGCTGGCCGGCGCGGTCACGGCGCCACAGCCCCATGTCCAGGGCGGCCAGGACCAGCGGGGTGCGTTTGTTCGTCGCCGCGGACCAACCCACGATCGCCCTGGAGTAGACGTCAACGACGAACGCGACGTAGACCACGCCGGACCAGGCGGCGACGTGGGTGAAGTCCGCGACCCAGCACCGGTTCGGCCGGGCGGCGGTGAAGTCCCGGTTGAGCAGGTCAGCGGCCCGTTCATGCCCCGGATCGGCGGTGGTGGTGCGGATCTTCTTGCCCCGCACCACGCCGGTCAGGCCGGCGTCGCGCATCAACCGCTCGATGGTGCACCGGGCCGTCGGATGCCCTTGGCGGCGCAGCTCGTGCCAGATCTTGCGGGCTCCGTAGACACCGTAGTTCGCCACATGGATTTCCCGCATGAGTGCTGTCAGCTGCGCATCACGCACCTGCCGCTTCGACGGCGGACGCTTCTTGGCCGCCCAGTAACCGCTCGGGGTGATCTGCAGCCCGTGCCGGCGCAGCACGCGACAGATCGGCTCGACCCCGCCGAAGCGGTCCCGATGCTCGTCAACGAAGCTCACGAGCGTGTCATAGGCCGGTCGAGCTCGGCCGCGAAGAAAGCCGACGCGGCCTTCAAGATCTCATTCGCCCGCCGCAACTCGGCGTTCTCCCGCCGCAGCCGCTTCAACTCCGCCGACTCCTCCGACGTCACCCCCGGCCGCTGGCCGTCATCGACCTGCGCCTGCCGGACCCACTTACGCAACGTCTCGGCCGTGCCGATCCCCAGCCGGGCCGCCACCGCCGTGATCGCCGCCCAGTCCGACTCGTAGTTCGGCCGCACCTCCGCGACCATCCGCACCGCCCGCTCCCGCAACTCCTGCGGATACGGCTTCGTTCCTGCCATCTCTCGATCCTTCCCAAGCGGGGAAGTCTCTACAAGATCCGGGGCGGTTCAACTCCCAGACCGCTCCCAGGGGTTGCCGGACCCAGTCAGGCATGGTCCACTGTCCCGCGCGTGACACGGGGGGTGCGGTGGAATGCCTGGTACGACGCTTCTGCCCTGGCAGGCGGGTCTCTGGGTGGCGGGTTGCCTCGAGCGTCTCGCACCGTACGTGCACGCGTGCGGCACGCCACGAGCGGCCGCCTTCTATCGAGACAGCGTCGACGCGTTCTGGACAGGGCACGGCGAGCTCGCCGCGCCCGACGCGGACCGGATCGCGGCGGTAGGCGCGAAGCTCAGAGCCCTGTGCGAGGAGTACAGCGCCGAGGCGCAGATCTTCGGGGTCATAGTCAGGGCGGCCGAGGCTGCTCGGCAGTCCACGGCCGAACCCATGGAACAGCTTGTCACGTGGACGGTGGACCTCTGGTCGGAGCTGGGGTCCGACGACGACTCGGGAGACCGGGAGGCGCAGGCGCAGCGGGACACGCTGGCGATGACGCAGCAGCCTCCCGCGCAGGCGGTAGCCCAGATCCGGATCGTTTCCGCCCGGCTCGGCGCCGAATGGGCAGCCCGACTTGCCAACCACGGCCTGCTGAACGCCGACCCTAAGCGACCGGAGATCGTGATACCCCCGCACGATCTGCCCTACCAGGTCGGTGACGTGGTGGCGGTGTCATGCCCGTGGACCCCAACGGTGACCACACGCGCCGGCAAGTACCACGCGGCGGTGCGCTGGCCGTGGGCCGTGCTCGATCCCGACTCGGCGTACCGGCCGAACGGCAGCTTCGCCTTCCCCGTTGACGAATCTACCGAGCCCTGGTGGCCGTACCAGTTGCGCCCGCCGGCGGCCGAACTCGACGAGGGCGACCGGTGCGCGGTTGGCGTACCGCCGACCCGGTGCTACGTGGTGCGGTCCAACCGATACGACCCGCCGATGGACGACGGCTTCCTGCCGAGACTGACAGCGAGCATCGCGCTGCTGCCGGCCGGCAGCGGATACGCGGACGCGGCAGACGTGTGGCTGGAGCGTGCCGAGCCATTCGAGATGAAGCTGCTGCACCGCCCATACGGTGCGCTTCGCTCCGGTGACACCGTCGACGACGCGGACGGTCGCCGGCTGCAGTTCGTACCGCCGTTCCTGTTCTACGCCGACGGTGGTCGAGTGCGGCCGGCGTGGCCACTAGCTTTGGTGACCCGCGACGGGGTCACGCCACCCCCGGACGCGGTCGACGCCGTCGCCACCGCGACCGCCCTCGGCAGTCATGCCGACGAAATCGAGCGCTGGCTCACCTACAGCGAGGCTCCGTACACAGCCACGATCGCCGAAGAACTCTTCGACGAAACCTGAGCCGTCCAGGACAGCGAGCAACCGACGCCGCGCTGGTCGACGTGCACCCGACGCCCGCCTCCGGTCATCGGTTCAACGGTCGGACGCCCGGGCGTCGGCCGAGATCAGGTGCACTGATCTGCCGTCGGTAGCTCGGTGCCGCCCGAGGTCATTTGGCGCCGGATTCAATTGGTGGGCCCGGCGGGTCGGCCTTTGCCGTTTTCCCCTTTGGGGTGGGCCGTTCGGTAGCGGCCTCAGTCAGCCAGCGGTGATCGTAGTTCAGGTGGTCCCAGCGGGACCGCAGCCACTGACGCTTGGTCGCGGTAGCAGTTCGCCATAGGTATCGCAGCCCGTCGGCGAGTTGATCTCGTCGCTGCGGCGCGAGAAGCCCTGGAAGCTCGTGACAGAGATCGGCGACCATATTCGCGCGCTCAAGACGTCGGTCGAGTGCGTCCGCCGAATGGGCATCCAGCAGTGGCGCAGTGAGGAACCGGATCTCCAGGAAGCCCAGATGGAGTAGGTCCGACATCGCAGCCTCCATCGCAGCCTGGGGCGGCTGATCCAACTCCATGACAACCTCCTCGGACGAGGCGAACAAGGATGCCTCACGCCATCCGCTTCTGCCGCGATTCGCGCGGTCATGCCGCGATCCGGGTGGTTGCAGTTGACGACCCCGCCCCCTGGGGAGCGGGGCGCTGTCCGGTCCGCCACGTCATTGGACCTCGATACCGTCGCCGGCCTCGCCCGCGGGTCCGCCGCGCTGGTCCGCCACCAGGGCACCGAGCAGCACCTCGACACCTGGATCAACCGCGCCCGCCACGCCAGATGCGCCGAATCCGCGGCTTCGCCACCGGCCTGGATCACCGCAACACCCCCGACAGCTCTCGGCGCCCGCTTCGCCAGCGAAACCGGATGGCAACGTGTGACGGTGCCCGCGCATCATGACCAGGTGGACGCCCGACGAGCGATCGCTCTGATCGATGACCTTCGGTCATTCGTCGATGGCCGCTGCGCGGAGGTGGCCCGTACGAGCGCTGCCGAAGTCGAGCTTCTTACCCGCTACCGGGATGGTCGGCTGGACGAGCTATGGCTGGACCACGACCTGGGCGGCGACGGGTCGGTTGGTGACTGCGTACTAGATCGCCGCCCGCCTGTCGAGCATCGACGTGCTGCGGCAGCGCGGCACGGGGCCATTCGGTGGCCGTCCCCGTGCCGGCCTCCGGACCGGCGCACGCCCCCGCGCCTCAGGTAGACGAAGGTAGCTGCTCAGGGCCCCGGCAACGCCGGGCGCTGCGAGTGCCCTCGACGGGCCGCGGCGATCTGGTATGCACCCACCTTGGCCGCGAAGGCTACGGCGAACGGCAGATTCGAGGCGCGGGCGGCACCGAGCAGGGCAGTACCGGCCGCGCGCAGTCTCAGGAGCCTGGCCTGCGTCGTCGCGATCGAAGCTAACGCCTGCGCCTCTCCAAGACTCGCGCCCGATCGCTGGAACCGCTGTGCGCTGATCTCGTAGAGACGCAGCGCGTCAACCAGGCTGCCCTGCGTAGCGGCCAAGTCGCCGAGGTTGCGGATGGCGAAACCCTGTCCGACCGTGTCACCGAGATGCTGAAACTGCTCGAGGCTCGCCGTGTGGCTGGCAATGGCCTCCTGCGTTCGGTACTGACGCTTGCGTACGGCGCCAAGGTTTTCCTGCGCCCATGCAACGGTGGATCGCGCGATCACGTCGGGGTCCTGCCCCTCCGCCGGTTCGAGACTTTGTGACGCGTACCGCACACACCTGGTCATCATCTCGGCCGCCTTGTCGAAGTCGCCCTGGTGCTTGTACACCTGGGCGAGATCGCTCGACACGCCGGCCGCCGACACGAGCGAGCCCTCCGCGACGAAGCCTGAGAACGCGACGCCGTACCAGGGCACGGCCTGCCGCAGATCGCCGGCCTCCCGGTACGCCTGTGCCAGCCGCCGGGCGGTTCGCACAGCCCGGCGTTGCTGGCCTGTCGCCCGGAGGATCGGCATCGCATGCTCCAACAGCGCGATCGCCTCGCCGTTCCTGCCCGCGCGATGCAGCGTCGCGCCCTGCATAGCCTCGACCGCGGCTGTCGTCGCGCCGTCCATGCCGGCGACGTGAGCGGCGCCAGACGTGGTGAGCGCTAGCGCATCTTCGAGCCGACCGACCGCAAGGAGGTACGGCGTAACAGCGAGCGTCAGCACCGCCGCCGATGATGCGCTGCGCGCAACGGTGGTGTCGCTCGCCAGGAACAGCACCAGATCCGCATGAAGCCCGAACCATGTGAACGATTCGGTAGGTCGGGCGGGGCTCCGCGAGGAATGGGCGGAGTCAGCGGCGGGCGAACCCAGTGCCGGTATGCCATCGAGGACCGGCAGCCGGTCGTGCGCAAGTGACGGATCAAGCCGTGCGCCGTGGTCTGTGGCCTGCGCGAGAAGAACCTCGAAGGCGCGACTGAGGGCCGCTTCGCGAGCAACATCGCTGTCGTCGGCAAGAGTCCGCTCATAGGCGTACAACCGGATCAGGTCATGGAACCGATATTCGTGGAAGCCTGTCGCCTCCAGCAGTTGGGCGTCCACCAGCTCCTCGAGCATTACCAAGGCATCGTCCGGTGGCACGCCGGCCACTGCGGCCGCCAGCGACGCGTCGAGCAGGTTGGGTCCCAGCAGGCCGAGCCTGCGAAACAGGGCTTGCTGCGGCTGCCTCAGCTCGTTGTAGCTGATCCCGAAGCTCGCACGGACGTCGGCGTCGCCGACCCGGAGCAGGTCGAGCCGGCGGCGTTCGTCGGCGAGCGCCGTTGCCAGGTTCTCCACCGACCATCTCGGCCGGATGCGGAGCAAGGAGGCGGCGACGTGCAGCGCGATGGGGAGCTGGCCGCACAGCTCAACTATCCGCCGCCAAGACGGATCGTGCTCGTCCTCCGGACGCGCCGAGACCTCGCGCAATAGCTCGATGCCGTCCGGCGTGCTAAGGACGTCGAGGCCGTGCAGCGCGTCGAGCCCAAGACCGGACATAGGTCGGCGGCTGGTAATAAGCGCCGCGGAGCCGCGGCCGGCCGGCAGGGCGTCACGGACCTGCCGCTCCTCGTGAACGTCGTCGAACACGACGATGATCCGAGACGCAGAAAGCGCGGCCTGCAAGGCCCGCAGCCGTTCCCCCGGGCCTGAATGACGCCCGACATCCTCGCCGAAGGTGAGCAACAGACTGGTCGTCACGTCGTCGGGCTTCATCAAGGCGCCGACTGTCAGGAAGATCCGGCCATCCGGGTACTGCCCGGCCAGCCTGCTCACTACGCGCCGGGCCAGTCCCGACTTGCCAACCCCGGGCTTACCGTAGATGCCGACGACTACGGCACCCTGCTCTTCACATCGCCGAGTCGTATCGACAATCGCAGCGATCTCGCTCTTGCGGTTGACGAAAGGTCCGGCCATCGAGGGCAGAACGCCGACCGGACCACGCGCCGGTCGCACCGACGCCTCCGAGACGACTAGGTCGATCGCGGCACGGATCTCCGGCGATGGGGACGCCGGGCTGCCAGCCAGGAATTGCCGAACGGCGATCACAGCGGCCAGGATGCTCAGCGCGGCGACGACTACCCACCAAGTCCACCCCCGCGAGCCAAACCGCGTGCCAGCATCGCCGGTCGCCAGATTCACCGCTATCGCCGTAGCGGTGGCCACGAGGACCCCGGCCACCGTCAGTGCGGCCTGACGAGCTCGCTTACTCAGGGCGACCTCCCCGCGCCTCCACGTTGCTGCCCGACGACTCGAACGTACGGTTCATTCGGTCGGAACGCTTCCGTCGAACCGTCACTCCCGAACAGCACACGGTCCGATACACGAGCCCCCATGGCGAGCCCGGGCCTTCGCCAGCACGCAGTAGGGCGCCTGGTCGACGACGAGCCAGGTGCCCTCTGGCGGGTCGTGGATGAGCGGTTCGCAGTGCTCGGATGGGTCGATGGCGCGTGGCCGGATTGGACTGACCGAAACGTGCTCGACGCCCTCACTACGGCGCCCGTCACGATTCAATGCCACACTGGCGATGACCTCGGTGGCCTGTGCCGCGATCGTTCTAAAGCACCCCGTGAAGTGACCCCTATCGGCCAGACACTCCCGCGCCTGGTTACTCAGCGGGACCGATGCCCCGAGGCGCCGCGCACGTTTGGGGGCATGCCCGGGCGGATCCTCAGACGCAACGCGTAGTCGTGCAGTTGAAGACCCGGACGACCGAGCGCCCATGCTTTCGCGGCCGGCCCGACCCGGTACCGCCGCAGCGGCTTGCCCGCGATGGTTTCGATGTGCGGCGAGGTGACCGCTTGCAAGGCCTTCCAGGCCATGCCAGCCAGAAGGACAAAGTCCCGCCGTACGCAGTCGGCTTCGTCTTCAGGGAACCACTTGAACGCCAGCCTGCCCGGCGACATCGCCTCGGGCCCCTCGGCCGTTGCCCGGTGTCGACCGTCGGTAGTGGCGAGCACAGCCTCGTCCGTGGTCACCACGGAGGTGCGCAGGTACTGGATGAGGGGTCCCACGGTTCCGCCGTCACCGTCGAGCAGCCGCAAGAACGCCTGCGTGCCGTTGTGCCGCATCGCGACCGGCAATGAGTCGTGCACCGTGATGCTCCGAGCAGGCTGATCATAGGTCCCCCACTGCCCGAGATCGGCAATCGCGGGCCCCAACGCCTCGTCGAACGCCGCCTCGTCCTCGGGCAGCATGAAGGTGCTGACCTGCTTCGAACGCGACCCCGGTTCGAACATCCGGCCATGATCGCAGACGCCCTTACCCTTGACAGCCATATACCTGCGCAGCTCCGGCCCTGTGTCAGCGGTGCGCCGACGGCAGGGGGTCTGTCAAACGAACGGTGTAACCCGGCTTGTTGAGGGTTACTTTCGGCCTGCGGACAGGCGTCCTTCGAAGGCCATCTCGAAGGCGTTCAGGGCGGGTTTCCAGCGCATGGTCCACCGCCGGCGGCCCTGCCCGGTCGGATCTAGGCTCATCACCGCGAGGTAGACGCACTTGAGGGCGGCGCCCTCGTTCGGGAAGTGGCCGCGGGCCCGCACGGCTCGGCGGATCCGAGCGTTAACCGACTCGATCGCGTTGGTCGAGCAGATCACGGTGCGGATCTCGGCGTCGAAGGCCAGGAACGGCACGAACTCCGCCCAGGCCTGCTCCCACAGTCGGATGATCGCCGGATACTTCGTGCCCCATGCCTGCGCGAACTCGGCGAAAGCGTTCCCTGGCTGCAGCCTCCGTCGCCGCCGTGTAGACGGGCTTGAGGGCCTTGGCGATGGCGTCCCAGTGCTGCCGGCCGGCATAGCGGAACGACGCCCGCAGCAGGTGGATGATGCAGGTCTGCACGACTGCCTCGGGCCAGGTCTGCCCGATCGCGTCGGGCAGACCTTTGAGACCGTCGCAGACCACCATGCAGGCGTCGGCGACCCCGCGGTTCTTCAGTTCGGTGAGCACGCTGAGCCAGAACTTCGCGCCCTCACCACCGTCGCCGGCCCACAGGCCGAGGATGTCCCGATTGCCGTCGACGGTGACGGCCAGGGCCACGTAGATCGGCCGGTTGGCGACCTTCCCGTCGCGGATCTTCACGTGCACCGCATCGAGGAAGATCACCGGGTAGATCGGGTCGAGGGGCCGGTTCTGCCACTCGGTCATCCCGTCGACGACCTTGTCAGTGATCGTGGAGATCGTCTGCCGCGACACGTCGGCGCCATATACCTCCGCGAGGTGGGCCTGGATCTCCCCGGTCGTCAATCCCTTGGCCGACAACGAGATCACCATGTCCTCGACCCCGGACAACCGGCGCTGACGCTTGCGCACGATCTGCGGCTCGAACGTGCCGTCACGGTCGCGGGGCACCTCGATCTGCACCGGCCCGACCTCGGTCAGCACCGTCTTGCCTCGGACCCCATTGCGGGAGTTCTGACCGTTGTTCCCGGCCGGGTCGCCCTTGTCATAGCCCAGGTGGTCAGTGATCTCACCGTCCAGCGCGGCTTCCAGGACCCGCTTGGTCAGCTGCTGCAACAGCCCACCCTCGCCGGTCAGCTGCAAACCCGCAGCCCGGGCCTGCTCCACCACCTGGGCGACGAGCTGGTCGTCGACCCCGTCTCCTACCGGCCGCGCCGGCCCACGCTTCGCCACCTGGTCAGTATCGACCTCGGTGATCACGACATCCGCCATCACGTGCTGCTCCTTGATCAGGAGTTACACCGTTCGTTTTACAGTCCCCCACGCTACGGTTCGCGGGTGAGCACCCCGCCCCACGCGACGAGGCAATCGTTCGCGGGTCGCGATCTTCGGCACCGCACCCTGGATGGGCACTCGTTCAAGTGGTGTGACTTCCGTGGCGCCAACCTTCGGGGCGCGTCTCTTCGCGGTGTCAGCTTTGCCGGCTGCGATCTGCGGGACGCCGACCTGCGCGACACCGACCTGTCCTACGCGCGATTCAGCTACGTCAGGACGCACGATCCGGAGTACGGACGCACGGACGTCACCGGGGCACGGTGGGACGGAGCCGACCTTCGAGGCGTCACCGCCGAGCGCGTCATTGGGTGGCCGCACGATCTCTAGATTCCGCGGTTACGTCCAGTTGACGTTGGGCCACCGAGCTGTCATCGCGTTCACCCGCCTAACCGCGCTAACCCAGCTAGCTGGCCCTGTTGCTGGACCGTGCGCATCGTTGGGTGGCGTTTGACGGCCTAGAGCGGATTGAGTAAGGGCTCAGCAATCTCGTGCTGGCTTGGCCGTTGCGCCGGCGCGTGGACGCAATCCGCCGTGGCCGTCACTACAACTCGCGCCATGCTCCTGCCCGGCCAGGGGCGCCCGTGCGGACGAATTCCTCGACCACCTGCCATGCGCGTACGAGGTCGAGAACGAAGTCCGCGGCGAACTCGACCAGGTCGTCCAGGACTAGTACCTGCGCATTCATGCTCGCCGGTTCGTCGGCGGCCAGTAGGGACATGGTGCTCTCGTCCGTCATGAGATGGACGACCGCCGCGGACTCGGTGAACCCGAGCGTGAGCACAGGGAATACGTCGCCCGCCCGCACTTCGACGTACCCGCGCCCCTGGGTCCGCAGTTCATCGAACCGCTCGAAGAGGCCAGCGATGTCCGAGCGCTCCACTGCGACGAAGGTCCCTGTCGTCGGGGACGTAGCAGTCCACGAAATGTTCACCCGGCAACCCCCCCTCGACGATTGACCCGCGCCCGTAGCTATTTCTCGTAGGGGTCCCAGTGAGCGGCGTAGCGCAGCAGCGAGCGTGCCAGGTCGGGATGGGTCGCCGCCCACCGATTGTCGAACAGGATCCACTGGTCGAAACCGAAGAAGTCGTCGATGTATCGGGCGACCTGCGCGATGTGCGTATCCAGCTGTATCAGCGATTCGGTGGGACGCTCCGCGTGCAGCAGGTCGGTTATCTCCCGGTGAACGGTCTCCTGGCCAGGCATCCGGTCGAGACCGGGAGGTGACGGGTCGTAACCGGGCAGTTGGGCGTAGCGCTCCAACGCCCGACCCACATCGCGCTCCCCGGGAGCGACAAGCGCCCGCAGCAGCCGGACATCGTGTGGCCATCGGTGGCTGCCGGGACCATCGACGGCCAGGTGGGCGGCGAGGTCCGGCAGGCTCACGCCGGGAAACTGGATGGCACCGATCAAGTCCAGGTTCCGGTATAAGTCAGGCGACTGCCAGCACAAGTGGACCGAGAAGGTGCAGTCCGTGCCGGGCGGGGCCAGCCGGACGGTGCGGACTGGAACGCTGTGGCGGAAGACGGTCTCCGACCCGCCCGCGCCGGTGGGCAGCGGCCACGTGTCGTGCAGGAGGAACGCGAGCCGGTCAGGTGAGGCGGACGCCGCGTCGTCATCGACGAAGTAGTACGCGAGATCCACCTCGTCGTCATCGGTACGCGCTCTCAGGGCGTGCTCACCGAGCCGAATGAAGTCGCTCTTGTCGTCGCCCTCCACCCACAGGTACTCGGTCAGCAGCTGCCGCAGCTCGTTCACCGACTCCGGCGGCGGCAGGTTACGCTCCCGGGCCGCCTCAAAGATCGACTCCAAGCCGTACACGTCGCCGCCCAGCTCGCTGTAGATCCACTCCTTCGCGTCGTCGTGCTTCCAGCCGCGACGAAACCAGTCGAGCACGGTCGCATCAGGCAGGGTGATCACGCGCTTACCGAGAGGAGAGCCCTCTCGCCAACGGCACACGAAGTACATGCGATGACCCTAGGCAGCGGATCCGACAGGATCTTCCCGACCGCACCGGACGGCCGCTCCGGAACCACCACGCGATGACGCGCGCGGTGGGGTCGCTCAGCCGGAGGCCGAAGCGCCTTGCTGGTACTCCGCCCACAGCTCCTGCGCCTCCCGCAACATGGCCTGCGCACGGCGCGCCTTTTTCTTGCTGAAGCTTGGTGTGCCCCCGGGCCGTCGCGTCTGCCGCGATCCCCGACCGGACAGTTTCTCGAGCCGTGCCGCCTGATCCTCCAGCGCATACGACAAGACCTTGAGATTGGCGGCTCGGCTGCCGGCGACGGCCTCGCGAGCGACCGCGATCGCTTCCTCGCCGAGCGCCAACGCCTCGACCGTACGGCCTGCGTCGTCCAGCCACACCGCCTGCCGCCGCAGCATCTCCGCGTGTCGCGACAGGATTGCAGGCCGGTTGACGGCCGCGACCTCCCGTTGCAGTGCGAGGGTTTCCTCGCCGACGGCCAAGGCCTCATCGAGCCGGCCGGACTTGGCCAGCCCGTTAGCCAGGTTCGACAGCGACAGCGCCAGCTCCCGCAGGTGCCCGGCCCGGTTGTCAGCAACGAGCTCCCGACGCAACTGCACTGCCTCTGTCGTGAGGGCGAGGCTGGCCTGTCGATCCTCGGTGACGGCTCCCTGGTTGCCCACCGCCTCGGCCAGCCTCGACAGGTATACCGCCCGGTCGGCACCGGCCAGTCCGCGATACAGCTTCACCGCCTCATCGGTCGCGGCCGCAGCCTCCGCCTGCCGGTCCATGTCGCTGAGCCGCCCGCCGTACGTGTCCAGGCACGAGGCGAGCAGCGGCTGATGCACCTCGGGCTGGGCTGCGACAAGTTGACGGCTCAGCTCGACCGCCTCCGCGGCCGCCGCCAGATCCTCCGCCGTCCGTCGTACTCCCGCCACATAAACCGCCTGGTTCTTCAGGGCAATCGCCAGGTAGGCCAGACGCCGCGGCTGGCTGCCCGTCATCGACTCACGGAAATGTGTGACCGTCTCGGCGCCGACGTCGACCGCTTCCTCCCACCGCCCTGCCTCGAACAGCCGGTTCGCGTGCAGACTCAAGACCCTGCCCAGGGCGTCGTGCATCTGCGAGCCGACCGGTTGATCCACAGCAAGCCCGCGCAGCAACTGCAGGGCACGGTCGCTGACCTGCAGCGCCTCGGCGTGCTGGCCGGTCGCCGCCAACGCCATCGCGTAGGCCTCAAGCAGCCGCGACAGCAGCACGTCAGGACATGCATCCATCAACGCCAACGCCTCACGGCCGGCAGTCAGCGCCTCCGGCGCCCGGCCACAACTCATAAGTCGCCTGGCGAGCGCGTCCAGGGCCTCCGCGAGCTGCTCCTCATGACGGCGGTCGATGGCGTAAAGCTCCCGGGCCAGCCGGACCGCCTCCTCCGCACGCACCAGCGCCTCCGCCGGCCGGCCAGCGTCCGACAAGTAGTAGGACAGGTTGGTGCATGCCAGGACGAGAGTGGGCAGAACCGTGCCACGGTCCCGCGCTGTCAAGCCAGACAACATCTCCACAGCCCGACGGCCCGTCTCGACCGCATCGTCGAAACGACCAGCGCGCGACAGCTCCACCGCCTCATCGACCACCGCCCCGACCTGGCGCAGCGAAGCGTCAACCCGCGTCCCCCGCCGCAGCCATCTACGCCAACCCGTCGACTTCACTAGGGCGAATATAGGCTCAAATGATCAGCCCGTCGGCCCCCGTATGCCGAGCCGCAGACACTTCGGGCACGCCGAAGAGGTCACCGCCCAGGAAGCGCTGGTCAGCGCGTTGCTGGTGGGATTCGAGTCTCAGCCCTCGGATTCACATCGACGCGAGCACGGCGCGGGCCAGAGCCATACGTCGATACGGCAGGGCCCTCTCGACCGGCGTCAACGGATCCCCGACGGCAGCTGGCACCAGCAGGAAAGGGAGCGACGCACCCTGACCACTTCGGTGTTCTCTGGGAGGTCACGCCAGGCGCTCGCCCACATCGCCGCAGGTGAAGCCATCCGCTCTTCCCGGCATGGGTGAGCACTTCGGGTGCGGTGACCACTTCGACAGCCTGCACCCAATCTGCACCCACCTGTAAGGTGCGAGCCTCCACAAGCCCTTTACCGGCCTGACCTGCGGACACTCCCCCACCAGGCGATATTGAGTGCTGTTGACTGCTGTTCACTGCCGTTGAGTGCAGTTGTGTGAAGAAGGACACTGCACCGACTCTGACCTGCGGAAACGCAAAGCCGCAGGCAGGGGCGGGTGCAGCTGGGTGCGACCAGCTGCCGTTCGGTGCGGTTCAGGGCCGTTCAATGCACCCTGCTGCTCCCAACCTGCTCCCCCGACCAAGGGCTCGCGACCGGGCTGCTGCGTCCAGGCTGCGTCGGACCGTCCTGCACGTCGTTCGTCAGACACCGTGGCCGCTTGCCCGAGCCGTCCTGGCTGAGGCCGACGCCCGGTCAGCGACCGATGGGCTCAGTTGCTCCCGATCCGCTCCCACGGCCCGGTTGTCGCCCGACATGCTCGGTATGCCGCGCTGTATCAGCGGCAATCTGCGCACCCGACCTTGGCCAACCGGTGCCGCGAGACGTGCGATTAGGTTCTGCCATGCGAGATGACATTGTCCTACGGCTCGACCGCACCGCCGCGGAAGACCTGTACGTCGCGCTGTACGAGGCCGAAGAGCACATCGCGGCCCGGGCAGCCAGCACTCCGCCCACCGCCGAGGAGGCCGACCGCCTGGGCACTCTTCCGCGGGACCTGCGCCACGCCCTTGGCCGTGGTTGCTCTCCGTATTGCGACCACCTCTAGTACTCCAGCAGGAGATCATTTTCAGGGCTCCATCAGGGCTTGCCGGGCGTAGTGGCTGATCTTGGCTTCGGCTTGATGCCGCCGGCGGAAGATGGACCAGGCGATGACGTCGCCGACGCGTCGGGCGGGTTCGATGACCAGGGCGTGGAACAGCCGGCGGAGTTCGTTGACAGTGATCGGGATCAGGCCGTCCGGGCTGGTGGTACTGGCTGCTGCGGCGGCGGCGGCGAGGAACGCGTGAGCGGCGATGACGAGGGTGGTCCAGCGGTGCCAGGCCCGCCAACGGCGGTGTTGATGCTGGTCCAGGCCGAGGCCCGTCTTGGTGGCCTGGAACGATTCCTCGATGCTCCACCGCCGGCCAGCGACGGCCACCAGGTGGTGCAGCGGAACCGGTTGGGGTGACCAGCAGCGGTAGAACGCCAGCTCGCCGGTGCTGCGGTTGCGGCGGATCAGCAGCCAGTGGTGACCGTCGTGCTCATCGACGGCCAGGGGCAGGGTGACGAACGCCCAGTCGTAGTAGCGGTGACCCTTCGCCCCCTGACCGGCGGAGAGCCGCTGCCACGCCCGCGCCGGGAGGCCGGCGGCGATCTGGTCTGCTCGCTGGATACCCAGTCCGGTGGGAACCCGGTGCGAGCAGGCGACCGCGAGGACGTAACCCAGATCGTGGCCTCGCAGGGCCGCGGCCAGAAGGGGGTCACCGCCGTAGGCCTCGTCGCCGGCAACCCACCGACACGGCAGCCCACCGGCGAGGGCGGTGTCGATCAGCCGCCGTGCCAGCTGCGGCTTCGTGGCGAACCCGACCGTGTCGGGCACCCCTGCCTCCACCCGTCGCCCGGGATCGTCGACCCAGGACTTCGGCAGGTAAAGAGCCACGTCGACCAGAGTGTGCCCGGCCGGAGAGGCATACGACAGGTGCACCGCGAGCTGACAGTTCTCGATCTTCCCGGCAGTGCCGGAGTACTGCCGTTGCACCCCGACGGTGTGCACGCCTTTCTTCAGATCCCCGGTCTCATCGATGACCAGCACCCCGTCCGGATGCCCGAGCTTGACCGCGACGAAGTCCCGCACATCGGCGCGGACCTGCGCGTCGTCCCAGCTGGCACGACCGATCAGATCCTGCATGCCACCCGGGCCGTCGTCACCGGCGTGCTCCGCGATCGTCCAACAGTTCTTCGTCGGCAACGGCGCCAGCAGCCCGGCCAGGAAGTCCCGCACCCGCCGGCGGGGCTCAGGCCGACCGAAGCACGACCCGACCACGTCCATCAGCTCGTCGAACAGCCCAGACCATCGCTGGACGTCTACTCTGTAGGCGGCAGCCACCGCCGTATCTTTGGTCCACACAACCACGAGACTCAGCGGTGGCTGCTCCATGCCCACGGACAAAACCACACAGCTCCAGCAGGTCCGAACGGATCTCCTGCTGGAGTACTAGTTGGTAGGGGGTCGCACGGGCTCAGGCGGCAGATCCGGATGCCGGCTCGGACCAAGTTTGAAGCTGAGTTCGCGGAGATCAACCAGCGGCTCACGATGGAAGGTTACGTCGTGATCAGCCTCGGAATGTTCAGCCTCCCCGACCTGTCGGACTACGACTGGACAGTCGACAGTTCGGACCTGAGGGGGCGGCTTGGCGGCGTGCACTTTCAAATGATTCGCATGGCTGACGAGGTGTACATCGTGGATCCGGGCGGCTACGTAGGCGAGTCAACCCGACGGGAGATTGCCTACGCGGAGTCGCTCGGCAAGCCGGTTCGGTATCTGAGTCGCGAGTGCCCGGCGCGAACGGGAGACGGCCCCAAGAGTGAGCCCGACCGGACGGTCCCTCATCGATAAAGCCGTGCTTCCCCCGCTGCCGGGCAACGCCTTCAACCAGTTACGAGACGTCCCTTAGGCGCGCGTGAGCGTTACACCATACTCGCCGAACAGTTCCGCTATAAGAGCCACCTCTCCCTCACCAAGGCTGTCTTGGGAAGCCTCGAAATTGCGCCACACCAGCCCGAACGAACTGACTGCGACAGCGTTTCGCAGGCAGTCCTCAAGCGCGCTTAGCCCAGACCCAAAGTAGCCACCCGGTCCGTTTATCGCCTCGCCTAGGGCGAGATAAAAACTGGAAGTTGTCGGCATCTGACTGCCATCTACGTAATACACCTTATTCGTCGTGTATCTCGCAGCCTCTCGACCCGCACCAAACCAGGCGGTTTGCACAACATGCAGCCAACTCGCATGCCATTGAGGACTCGATCCCCACCACTCATTGGACGCAATTGGATGGCCATTTACCCAGCGCCGCCAAATCTCGCCCGCGAACGGATAGGGCAGACAATAACCCTTAAAGGAGGCAACAACGTCGGAGCGATCAGCCTGGGCAGAAGGGACACTCTCGATGAGGTCAACATCACCGATGTAGTAGGTAGCTGCCGGACTCCAACTCAAATCAAGCACCTGCAGCTCGATGTTGTTCAGCCGTGCGGGCAGAGCGCCAACTTCGAGTAACGCTGCCGACATCGTCACACGTCCACGATTCAGGGGCTGGTCAGCGAAGAACCCATGAATCTCTCGCGCCTTTAAAACGGCCTGCCCAGTCTCACTGTCGGCCAATTGAAATATTTCGCGGGTAGTCGGAATACGAAATTTCGACAGCATCGTCACGATATCCATCCTTCTTGCATCCCCGTCACCAGGAGCTTACGGCATCAGCCCCAGCCCGCGTCAGGAAAGTGCGGCGCCCTGAATGGCTTGATGGTCTGATAATGCGAGTCAGTCCACCCCATCACCTGCCTGCCGTCGGGCAAATCCTTGACCAGGATTCTCGCTTGGTTCGTCTTATCACCCGGGACTCGATATTCTCGCGCCCCCGCCCACGGGCGTTCATGCGTAGCCCTTCCTTGAAATACCGCTTGCCTGCCAGTGCGTGGATCAATCTGAGGAACGCCCCGTCCTGCGCGAATCTCCTCGTAGGCCCTGATGAAATTCTTTGAAAGTCCTTGCGGCAGCGGAGAGGAGAGCTTACCCCCACGCGATGGGCCAACAGGCACCACTGCATGATTGATCGGAACGATGGACAAGCCGCAGCCGCAATCGTACTGCAGGTTGTTGATATATGACTCGGAGCACACCTCAAACTGCTTGCAGGCTTCAATTCGCCATATTGATTGTTCACACTTGTCCGCACTCACCCCCTTCCCGCAGACGACCTGGTGGGCATGCTCCGCGCCGAACAGAAAGTCCATTAGCGCGTCGTGTTGCGCCAAGTGGTCGGCCTTCAGGATATCTCCAAGAGTATCCAGGCTTTCCCCGTCAGGAGTTGGAGCGGGCTTCCCACATCTTCTCTTGCACTTCCCGACATTTTGCAGCTTGCGGGCCTCCCGCCAGTCGTCGTCGCCGCAGGATCCGCCACAGCCGTCGTTATTGCCCTTGACCGTGACGTAGTCGCCTTGCAGGTTCTCATAGTCCGCGCCGGCGCCGCAGCGGTCGTCGGCGCAGGCTTTGAGGCCACTAGGGTCGGACAGGTTGATTGGGTTGCTGTTGCTGTAGGCGTAGGCGTTCCACTGTTGTGGGTCGGCGAGGTCCATGATGGGGTCGACGCTGATGAATCGGCCGAGTCCTGGGTCGTATTCGCGGGCGCCGAGGTGGGTGAGTCCGGTGGGGTCGTTGTCGCCGCCGACGAAGCCCTTGGGGTTGGCCCAGGGGATTTGTGATCCGCGGGGGTTGCCGTAGGGGGTTTGGTAGCGGCGGGTGACGGTTTGTGTTCCGGAGTTGCTGATGGTGGTGTGTTGGGTGCCTTGGTGGTCGGTGATGAGCCAGGTGAGGGCGGTGGCGGTGCGGGAGGCGACGAGTCGGCCGGCGAAGGTGTAGTAGCGGGTGGTGTTGCGGGTGGTGCCGTTCCAGCGGATGTCCATGCCGGGTAGGTAGAGGGTGGTGCCGGTGGCGTCGCGGCGTAGGAGTCGGTTGCCGTCGGCGTCGTAGATGTTGCTGCCGGCGCTGGATGCGTCGCCGGAGATGCTGGTGAGGCGGCCTTCAGAGTCCCAGGACAGGTTCTGCGATGCGTTGCCTGGGGGGCAGGTGTTGGCGGCGGCGCCGGTGGGGCGGCAGGTGGTGTTGCCGGCGTCGTCGTAGGCGTAGGCGTTGGTGACGGCCGGCTGCCCGAGGGCTTCGGTGAGGACGGCGGTGGCGGCGTGGGGGCGTACGACGTTCTTGCCGCCGGTAGGGACGGTGTAGGTGCGTTTGGTGTCGCCGGCGCTAGTGTGGGCGGTTTCGGTGAGCCGGTTACCGACCTTGTCGAAGGTCCAGTCGTGCCAGTAGGGGGCCGGGCCACCGAGGTTGGACGTCGTGGGTGTGGTCCTGCAGTCGACGCCGGCCTTCGGCGTCCAGGCGCTAGTGAGCCGGCCGAGCAGATCCTGGTTGAAGCACTGGGTGTCGCTGGGTCCGACGGCGGGTTGGTCGGCAATGGAGGTGATGTTCCCGGCGTCGTCATAGCTGTAGGTGCGGTTGGAGACGGTGCCGGCGGCGGTTTCGGGTTTGATGTAGGTGTTGGTGAGCCGGCGGGTGGTCAGGTCGTAAGTATTGGTCTCTTCGACGTAGTTGCCGGCGCCACTCTTGCGGGTGAGCAGGGTGGGTTCGCCGTAGGCGGTGTACTGCTGTCCGATGACGTAACTGTTGCCGTAGGCGGAGCCGGTGGTGAGGGTGACGGGCAGGCCCGAGGTGGAGTTGTAGCCGGTGGTGATCGTCTCGCTGCCGGTGAGGTCACCCGCGACGGGCATGGTGACGCTTTCTGGTGAGCCGTCTTGTTCCCGGTAGCCGTAGCCGATCTGCCAGGTGATGTTCAGGCCGGTCTCGGTGGGGGGGATGACGTAGTGCACCGCGCCGGGCTGGTAGCGCTTGGTGAATGAGAGGTAGCGGATTTTGTAGGCGTTGGTGGATCCGGGCGGGTCAAAGCGGGTGGTCTCGGTGAGCTGACCGCGGACGGCTTCGCCGCCGAACATGATGTCGGTCTTGTCGAACTTCCAGCTTGCCCGTTTGGTGGTGGGGGAGATGGTGTCGTCGTAGAGGCCGATCTTGCGGCCGAGGTTGTCGTACTCGTAGGCGAGGACCTCACCGCGGTCGTCTTCAGTGGTGGCGAGGTCGTCGGTCTCGGTATAGGTGCTGCTAATTGTGCCCTTATCGGGGTCCTTGGACGACGTTCGGCGGCCCTTGACGTCGAAGGTGTAAACCCACTCGTTGCCGTCAGCGTCGGCGACGGTGACGAGTTGGCCCTTGCGGTTGTAGGTGTAGCGGGTGCTCTGGTAGGCGCCGGCGACGCCCTGGCTGGTGGTGTGCTGCCGCAGCTCGACCGTGCGGCCACGGGCGTCGGTGACGGTGGTGGTGGGGGTGCCGCCCGCGGGCGGGGTAACGCTGGTGCGGTCACCGAGGTAGGTGGTGGTGCTGCGCCACTTCTCGACCTGGTTGATGACGCCGTCGGTGCCGAGCAGGATGCTGGCGGTGGGACGGGAGGCGTCGTCGTAGATCGTGCGGTTCACTGTCGGCACCGACCACTCGGGCTGCCCCCACAAGGTTCCTGACGGTGCGCCGATCTTGCCGTGGACGCCGTAGGTGGCGTCGACTCGTCCAGACTTGTCGTAGATGGTGTCGGTGATGACCCGGTCGCCGTTGGCTCCGGTGGACTGGGTCTGCCGGGGCCGCAGCAACGCGTCGTAGATCTCGTAGGTGGTCAGGATTCCGTTGCCGGCGTTGACGGTCCTGGTCTGGACCCAGGGGTAGGCGTCGCGGTTCGGCGCGTAGAAGTACGTGTAGGCGGCTGATGGGATGGATTCGCGGTTCTTGCGGTCCCAGCCGACGCCCCAAACCTTGCTGACCCGGCCCAGAGGATCGTAGGTGCTGTCCTTAACCCGGCTGTTGGGGTCAGTCGTCTTGACCGGGACGCCCCAGTAGGGGGCGTTAGTGACGCTGGTGGTCCATGCGGCGCCGCCGTTGGGGTCAGGGCTCGACGTGTTGATCGAGGCGACCGGGCCGGTGGCCGGTGTGTATGTGGTCGTGGTGGTGTTACCGCGCGCGTCGGTGGCGGTGGCGAGGCGGCCGAACGCGTCGTAGGTGCTCTGCGCGGTGGTCTGCCAGGTGGTTCCGGCAGACGGGGACCAGTCTTTGAGCTTTTCGACCTTGGTGACCGCGCCGTACGTAGGTGCGGTGTTCGGGCTGGCGGCGCCGTCGTAGCTGTTGCGGGTGTCGGAGATGACGTCCGCGGTGCTGGTCGGTGCGGTGCCGCAGGCCAGGGCGGTGGTGGTGGTCTGCTTGACCGTGCCGGTGATGTTCGCGCCGGTGTTGCGGTTGTAGGTCAGCTCGGTGCACTGCTCGTCGCCGGTGGTGGGCCACTGGCCGTCGTCCTGGATCTGGTCGACGGTGCCGTAGGTGTTGTTGAACGTCGACTGGGTGCGGGTGGTGCGCCAGCCGCCCTGGCCGCCGACGCCGAGCGCGATGGCCTGGTAGGTGGTCTTGGTGTTGACGAAGCGGGCGGTGACGATGTCGCCGTTGATGGTGCGCGACGCGGTTTCCGGGGAGCGCCAGGGAACGTTGACGGTCTTGCTGACCGGCTTGCTGGTGGTGCCGTTGTAGACGACCTTTTCGCGGATCATGCCGGCGAATTGGTCCTCGTCGTAGACGGTCTCGGTACCGAGCGAGGCGCCGATGGTGACGGTGCGGGTGCCGCCGCTGGGGTTGAGGCGGTCGCCGTGCATGCCCTGCAGGTAGGTGGTGTGGGTCAGGGTCTGCCTGGGGGCGTCACCGGTGCGGGTCTCGACGGTGCGGTAGCCGCGGAACTGGCTCCAGGTCTTGCGCTTGGGCTTGATGAGTCCGTCATCGTCGGCGTAGTGCCAGGCCGGGTCGCCGAGGTAGTCATAGAAGGTGTTCTGCACCGGCGCCTGATAGTCGACGCCGTCCACGACTGCCGGTATGTCGGACTGGGAGACCTTCCGGACGACATACTTGTGCCACCACTCGGTGATATCCGATCCGCCCGGGTTGTAGGGGTCGGGGCCGATGACGGGGTAGCAGAGTTTGGTGTTGGTCTCCGGGGCGGAGGGCAGGTTGCTGGAGGAGCATTCGCGGTCACTGTAGGTGACCTGGATCTTGGATCCGGTCTCGGTGATGATGTTGCCGATCCGGTTGCGGTTGTTCGTGGTGTTGTGCGAGGCAAGGACACGGTTCTGCAGGGCCGTGGGTTCGAACGTCACCGGCGGCATCACGACTGGGTCGAGGTTGTCCGGAGTGGTGGCGGTGGAGCCCGTGGCGGTGGTGTTCTTGACCAGGCCGGTGTGCACGATCGAGGCGAGCCACATGCCGGCGTAGTCGCTGCCGTCACCGACCGACGGGTACGTGTGGGTGAGCGTCCAGGAGTCGACGTCCTGCCAGGCGGGGGTGGTCTTGGTGGTGTCCCAGACCCGAGTGGTCACCTTCGCCAATCGCCTGGTCGACCAGAACGTCGGGGTGTTGTTGGTGCCGCAGTCGGCATCGTTGGAGGTGCATTCCTGGTCCCAGGGGACGTCTTTCCAGCTGACGCCGGGGCTGTGGTTGGTGCAGTTCGACTCGCAGCGGTCCAGGGCGGTGAAGGTGACCTGCCCGGTCGGGGTGATGGAGCGGCCGGTCGGGCGGTCCCAGGTGCCGTAGTCGATGCGGCTCAGCGTGCCGCCGCGGGTGTAGACGGCTCTGTCGGTGGCCTTGTTGTTCTTGCCGTACCGGTTCGTCTCCGGGGCGTACCAATAGGACATGGTGTTGCCGCGGGGGTCGACGACGTAGTCGAGGTTCCACCGCCACGCCTGGGTGCAGAACGAGGCCGCGAAGGTGCCGGCGTTGCAGGGCTCGTTGGTGTGGTTGCCGGCGACCGGGACGGTCCAGGTGGAGTTCGTGGCGGCGCTCTGGCCGGGCGGGCTGTTCAGGCCAAAGAAGTACTGGGTGCCGTCGGTCGTGGTGACCTTCCAGTGCTCGCCACCGTCGGCGCCGTTGCTCGCCCCGGGCAGCTTCTCGATCTTCGCGCCGTCCTCGTCGCGGGAGTGCCAGCCCTTACCGGCCTCGAATACCAGCTCGCTGCCGCCACCGTTGAGGGACATGGTGGCGTTGTAGGAGCGCCAGCACAGGTCGCCGGTCTTCACCGTGTTGTTGGCCGAGCCGGCCATGTCCTCGCTGCATGGCACATAGCTGCGTTCGATGAACCCGGGCGAGAAGTCGAAGCCCTCGCCGACCCACGACGGTTGGCTGTTCTCCGCGCTGGAACGCCCATCGACGGCACCCGAGGAGTAAGCCAGGGACACCTTCGGCGCCAGCCCTGCTGCCGGGGGCACGCGCATGTCGTAGGACCAGGTGAAGTTGCCGGTCGATCCCCCGGAGGACCAGGTGGATGAGGCGGCCAGCGGCGTGGCGGAGTAGTCACCCTGAACACCAGCGGCACCGGCAGCGAGGGCCATCACGGTCCCGGCCGGAGCTGCGGACACCCGCGCGCTCACGGTGCCGTCCGCGACCGAGTTGACGGACTTGACCGGCGTGGCCCGGCACTCAGACGCGACCGGGGTCGTCAGGGCGCACGCCGGGAGAGCCCACAGTTTAAGCCGCGAGGACCAGTTGCCGCCGAAGGCATGACGGAACGGCTTGTAGTCGACGGTGACATCCACGTCCGCCGGCCCGGCGGCGCCGTCGGGACGCAGAGTCAGCAACAGCCCATCACGCCACGCGCTGGGGATCTTCCCGCGATCGTGGACCTCGACGTCCACGCCGCTGACCGCACGCCCGGAGGGCGTCGCCGCGCGAGAGACTCGCACCGGCAGGCTGCCGGCGCGTACTGGAGCGGCGGTGGTGGCGCGGGCGGTGGCCGTCGGCAGGGCGGCTCGGGCGCGGCCCGGCGCCGGCCACACCGGCTTGTCCCACGTGGCGGTCTTGGCCGCCTTGGTGGGTAGCGCCTTCTGCTTCGCCGGGCCGCCGATGGAGTCGAGCTTCTCCGGCCGCACGCTCGGCAGCGACGGGCGGGGCTTAGCCTGCGCCGGAGGGACCGCCAGGACGCCGGCGCCAAGGACCGCGGTCACCGTCGCCGCGATCAGCCGACGCGTCGTGGACAGCAGACGGCCCCGGCGGGGGCAGGTCAGAGTTGGCACCGTGAGCATCCCATCTCGGGTGGTCCTCCGGCGCGGCGCCGGCTTCTGATCGTGGCGGTGAACAGGCTTGTCGGCGGGCATGGTCACTCCTCGCCCGTCTGGTTGACCTGAATGTTGTAGAGGTCGCGCACGCCGCCGTCGGTGAACGCGCCCTGGTAGGCGACCACGTCGTCGACCCCGCCGGTGAGCCAATCGGTGAACCCGGTGGGCTGGTCAGAGCGGCCCACGACGAACGGGCCGGTGGCGTTCCACCGCTGCCACGCCGAGACCATCGCCGTAGTGGCCTTTAGCTCCCCGTCGACATAGAGGCGGATCTGCCGGCGCTCGGCATCGAGCACCCCGGTCAGTTGATGCCACTCTGTCGGATCGACCGCCGTGGCCGCAGCGGTGGTGATCGCGGTGGTGTTGGTTGCCCCGGCGCGGACGGTGAAGGCCCACTGCCCGCCGGAGGTGTCACGGAACTGCAGGTCGAAGCCGCTGTAGCCGGAGCTGTGGTCCTGCGACAGGACCGTCTGCCGGCCGGTCGCCGCGTCCACCCGCGCCCATGCCGAGACCGTGAACGACGCGTCGGTGCGCACCACCGCCCCGTCACTCCAGCTCGGGGTGGCCTCGTCGCCGAGGTTGTCCTGGGCGCGTCCATACTCCTGGGTCACCTGGTTGTAGTGCGGGTCGCTCGGCTCCTCGACGAAGTGTGTGCCATCCAGCAGGAGTGCCTTGTTGCGCTGGCCGTAGCCGACCCAGCTGCCCTCCGTGAGGGCGAGGCGTCGGCTGAGGTTACCTACCTCGTTGACCTGGCAGGCCGGTGACGATGGGTCGGAGCTGACCTCGTAGCAGGGGTAGGCGTCCCTGAAGTTCCAGGCGGAGGTCAGCGGGGCGCTGACCATTCCGGGCTCGTTGAACGGGTAGGCATCGCTGGCGGTGCTGCCGGTGAAGTCCTGCGCCACAAGCACCCGGTCGTAGACCTGCACGTCGGCGATCGAACCGGTGAACCACTTCGCCGGTGCGGCGTTGAACCCACGGCCGATCGAAAAGATCCCCGTCGCTGCCCACGGCGCGGCAGCCCGGTCGGCGTCACCGACCAGGGTGCCGTTGACGTAGAGCAGCATCTTGCCCGACGGCCGGTCGAACACCCCCGCGAGATGCGTCCACTTCCCCACGTCCGCCGACGTCAGCGCAGCGACCGCAGCTGCGGAGCGAGTGGTGCTGGCCTGATCCGGGGTGTCCTTCATGACAAACGCCCACCGCGGCGTCAACGGAGACCCCGCCATCCGGACACCGAGCTGGAACCCGGCGGCACTCGTACCGTCCTGGCTGACCGCGACGTTGTCCTCGCTGGTCGGCAGCGCCGAGAGGCGCACCCACGCGGCCACGCTGAACGACTCCATTGTGTTCACCACCGACTGGTGGTGATTCAACGCCGAGGACGATCCGTTGAACGCCGGGCTCGACGCCCCCGGCAGGCGCAGGCCCGGGGACCAGGTGACCCCGGTCGGGGCCAGCGGGGTGGTGATCGTCGCTTCTGCCCGCTCGTCGGTCAGTGCCTGGGTCTGGGTGACACCCGGACGCGGTTCGAGTTTCCACCAGTTCGTCGGCGGTGCCGGTCGGTCCACGATGAACGCCACCGACCCCTGCCCCTCCGTCTGCGCCGAGTTGATCGCCGAGACGTATAGGATGTTCTCGCCGTACTTCGGGGAGGTCAGGGTCACCGACGCCGTGCGGACACCGGTGCCCGTCGCGGTGATCTCCGTCGTGGGAGGGAACGTCCAGCCGTAGCGGAACTTCACCACCGTCGACGTGTTCGACGAGAGGCTGAACACGCCCTTCTCCCCCGGCCCGGCCGGCATCACGGTCACCGTCGCGGTCACATCGGGGTAACTCACATCGGTGGTGAACTCACACCACGCCGACCACACGCTGGGCAGGTTGTACGGGGCCGGGTCGGTGGCCATCGCCCGGAACGCGTACGACTTGCCGTTGACCAGCCCCGACAACGCCGCCGTCGTCGACCGGCCACCGGCCGGCACCGACGCCCCCGCCGGGGCGGGCTTGCGCGGGGTGCTGTCGTTGTAGGTCCCCGACGCCGGGATCTCCAACCACTCCCACTTCGTGGTCAACGCCTGCGTACCGTCCGCGTCCGGGAACACCGCCGACAACGTGGGCGTCAACGTGCCGATCACCGACCGCACCCCCGACGTGCAAGCCGCCCCCGTGGTCTGCAGCCCGTACGGCTGCCCCGGGTAGGAGCTGTAGTCCACGATCAGCTTCACCGAGTTCGGCAGGTACTTCTTCCACCGCTCCTGCGTCGACTCACCGCTGCCACCCGCCGCGCACGCGCACAGGGCCATCGTGATGTAGGGCGCGGAGTGATCGGCGTGGTCCTGGATCAGGGTCGTGATCGCAGTGCTCTCGAAGTTCACCGTCATGTCCGGCTGGATGCTGCTGCAGCCGCCAGCCTCGTTAGCGTGCGAGTAGGCGTTCTCCACCGGCGTCTTCATCGTCGGTGACCACTTCGTGCGGGGCGTGGACGAGATCGGGCCCGCGTGCCACAGGTAGTTGATCGTGTCATCACACGACCAGGTGTGGTCGACCGTCGCCTGCACGTACGCCTTCTTGATGAACTTCTTCGCCACCCCAGGCAGCGGGAAGTCGAAGAACGACCGGTACAGCACCCCTGTGTCCGGGTTTTTTCCGACCCGGGCGACGCTGACGTCAGAGTTCGTGGAGTTGTTGTTCGTCGCGTATGCCCACCGGCTCTTACCCGTCGACCACGGCGGGTCGATGAACACCGGAAACACCGCCCCTGGGCCGGTCAGCAGTGCCTCATCTGGGTGCAACACGACATCGCCGCCGCTGGTCACCTCCGTACGCACCGGCGCGGTCACCGCCGCGTCCCCCGGACCGACCGGCGACGACTCCTCCTCCTGCCCCGCTTCCGCCGCTGCCACGGCAGCGCGACCAGCGGTCTGCGGACGCGGCGCGGAACTGGGCGTCGAGTCCCACATCGTCGCCGCCGCCGACTCCGCCAACACCTCGCCACCGGCGACCGCCCGCAGCTCCCCGTCACCGACCCGCACCGCCCGCGCGTCCCCGCCGACGTCGAAGCGCAGCTGCCGCAGCGCCGGATTCGCCGCCGCTTGCGGGGTCTTCACCACCAGCACGTGCGAGAAACCCGTCCACGTGGCCCGCACCACCAGGTCCACGTCCGGCAGCACACCCGGATACGTCGCCGAGTCCCCGACGATCGTCGGGGACGGCAACGCGCCGCCCTGCCACGACAGGCTGAAACTCTTGCCCCGACGCACCAACGTCACCATCGGACCGCTACCACCAGCCGAGAAGCGAACGTCCGCCACCGACACCGCCGGCCGCCACAACCCGTCACCACTCCGCGCCAGGGACAGATCCACGGGCGCCCACGACCCGTCCGCGCGACGCGCACGCTGCGGCACCACCGCCGACTCCTGCTGGAAACCGCCATCCGGCAACGCGAAAACCTGCGTCAACTCCGAACGCCCCGCGGCGACCTCCACCCGCTGACCGGTCTCCTCCGCCAGCCGCGACGCCGCCGCCGCGTCCCGGGCCGTCAACGGCGCCTTCGGCTTCGACGTGGCCGCCGACGCGGCGGCAGAAGGCACCACCACGACGCCGGCCACCAGCGCCATCGACAGCAGCGAAGCCAGCCGCCGACGCGGTCGACGAGCAGCCGAGAACGAACCGACACGACGTCGGGCAGCAGTCACCACAGGTCCCCCGTTGATCACGTGATGAAGTCGCCGAACTGTAGAGACCCGGATCAACAGATGTAAAGATCCCTCACAAGTTGTGAGGACGAATCGGGCAACAAGCTTCGGGACCGGCAGCCATCTCACCTACCGTGAGTAGCCCGCAGCGTCGGTCCACCAGCGAATACCGACCTCTTAGCAGGTCGTGCATACTGTCCGCCGATAGCCCCGCCGACCGCTCCCCAGGAGCCCCGCCTTGCCGACGCCCATTCCCGTCGCCGCTCTCGGCCAACCCGGCGGTGTGCCGCCCGTCTGCGTCAGACACGCCGCCCCCGCCATCCGACGAAAGCCCGTGCTGTTCCGCTCTACCCCACCTACCTGGTCGTTCCTGCTCATCCTGCTCGGCGTGCTGCCCTTCGCGATCGTCGCCACGATCATGCAGAAGCGCGTCACCGTGCCGAACTGGCCGTTCTGCCGGGCCTGCGCACGCCAGCGCCTGCGACGGCTGCTCGGCGGAATCGGTGTGGCCCTGCTGGGTTTCATCGCCGTCATCGGCTTCTCCGCGGCCATGCCACCGTCGAGCAGCCTGACCGCGGTCGTCGTCATACTCAGCTTCGCCGTACTCCTCGCTGGTGTGGTGTTCGCCAGCACCAGTGGATGGGCCACCCTCGCCGCCGCGAAACTCGCCTCCGACGGCACCAGCCTTCGCCTGCGCAAGGCGCACCCAAATTTCAGCATGGCGACCGACTGAAGCACCCGGGAAGCCGGCGGAATGCGATTCGCAGCCTGGGACTGCAGCGTGTACCGCTCCGGAACGGCCACCCATGCAATGACAACGTGGACCGCTCAGGCAGCGAGCCCGACTGTCGACGAGACCCGCTGCCAGCAGCGGACGGTAGCCTCTCCGGTATTTCCGAAGTGGTCAGCGCGCAGGAGACCCTGGTCAGATGGCTGCTGGTGAGATTCGGGTCTCAACTGCCGGAATCCCTACCAACTCCACCATGGCGGATCTAGAGCCGCACGTCGATGCAAGTTCGTCCGGCGAGGCTCTGGGCGAGCGGCCATGAGGCTTGCCCATCCATCGCGTAGCACTGGCTCATGATCACTGGGATAAGCTCCGCCGGTGAAGCGACTCCTCGCCGCAGGCCTGCTAGGTGCCGTCCTCTTTCTCTCCGCCTGTAGCGACGACAAGCCGGAGGCAAGCCGTCCCAGCCCTGACCAGTACAGCCGCAGCGGCTGCATCTTGCTGGCGCAACGGTTGAAGGAGAATGACCACGGCTGGATCCTGAATGGCAGTGTCGCGACCCGGGCTGCTCGCTCGACAGACCCCGCGATAAGCGCTGCCGGCAAGGAGTTGGTGCTGGCCGTGCAGGAGGCCGGCGACCTGGACGTGGGCAGCAAGGGCAAAGCGGACATGACGCAGGCCGAGGCCCGGGTCACCGAAGCTCAACAGAAGCTGAAGGCAGCGTGCCGTGACCTGCTAGGCGAAGAACCCTGGTCCTGACCACGCGGCCGTGCCGTGTCCTGCACCGCGGAACCTTCACGCCCTGGGCTTAATCGCTGGCGGACTCGGCTCGAACGTGCAAGCTGCGCCACGGAGCGACGTCGGCTTGATAGGTGGGCGTGGACCTACGTCACCGGATGCCCCAGGACGCCACCATCGGCGGCCAGTTCGTCGTCGCTGAGGTCCCAGGCCATGCCGAGCCCAGGTCCGCCATCGACCAAGCAGCACCCACAGCGGGCCGGTAGTGGCCGCCTCCTCGGCCACGCAACGAGAGCGCAGCGAGCCAATCGGCTCGCTGCGCCCTCTCAGTCACGTCGCGCTCTCAGCTCGACGTCGTTGGTCGTGCTTTTCGTAGCCGAGGTGCTCGGCCATCTCCTCGTTCAGCGCGGTCTCCAGGACCGTCTTGGTCAGCTGCTTCAGCAGCCCGTCCGGACCGGTCAGGGACAGCCCTTGTTCCTTGGCTGCCCGGACCAGATCGGTGGCGGCCTTCGCCTCCGCCGACGGCTCGGGCCGCTTCCTGCGTCCGGTCTGGTCGTTCAGTGTCGTGGTCATCACGGCACCCTCCTCACCAGGCACAACGCCCGGCAGGTCAGGCCGGAAACACCCTTAGATCCACAGACCCAACGTTCGTGGTCAGAGCACTAGGTGACCGTGGGTGTGGCCGGTCAGCTGGTGCGGGTCGGTCGGAACGTGCCGACGGTGGCGGCCACATCGCCGGGCTTGTGGCGCCGCTCGTCGAACACGTACGGCTCAAGGAGGGTCCAGCCGTCGGCGCTGAGCTGCGCGAACCAGGCTTGACGGCGGAGTCTCAGATGCTCTCCGCAGCGGTGCTAGTGCCCGCGAATGCGCGGCACAACACCCCCCGCTCAGCCAGTGCTCGCCCATGTCCAGCCCTGGGCGAGATGATGTGGCTACTAACGGCTGGACACCTATGCGCACCTCAGCAGCCTGATCAAGCGACGGGTCGCAGATGCCGCAGCGTGCTGTTGGGGCGGTCGGGATGGGTTGTCTCCCAGCGTCGCTGCAGCGCATCAACAAGGTTGGTGATCATGGGTTCGGTGACGTGGCTGTAGATGCCTCTGACGCCGGCGAGGCGGTGGCCGAGCCGTCGGGCCTGGGCGATCTCGGGGATGCCGTCTTCGATCAGCCAGGTCTTGTGGGTGTGGCGCAGGTCGTGAAAGTGCATCCCGGGAAGAATCGGCGGGATGTCTCGCTGGGGGCCGCCGGTGAGGGCGGGGGTCCACGCGCGGCGGTTGAAGTTGGAGCGGCGTTGGTGGTAGCCGCGGGCGCCGGGGAAGACGGTGTGGTGGGGGTGGCCGACGAGGTGGGTGGCGAGGAGGTTGGTGAGGAAGCGGGGTAGGCGGATGTGGCGGACGGAGTCATTTGTCTTGGGTGGGCCGAGGTACAGCTTGCCTTCGACTTCGTGCAGGGCCCCGGTGTCGGGGTGGACGTAGATGCTGCCGAGGGTGAGGTCGAGGTTGTCTCGGTGCAGGCCGGCGAGTTCGCCCCAGCGCATGCCGGTGTAGGCGGCGGTGAGGATCATCAGGCCGTCGGAGGGTCGGGCTTGGCGGGCGACGATGGCGGCGACTTGTTCGGCGGTGGCGTGGGGCCGCTCGGCGCGGATGCCTTTGGGGATGCGGATTCCTCGGCAGGGGTTGAAGGGGATCCGGCGGTCTTCTACGGCTTCTTGTAGGACCATCGACAGGACCATGATCACGTCGGCGACGGATCGGGGTGCGAGGCGTTTGCCGAGGGCGACGGCGAGGGTCTTGATGTGTTGGCGGCGGATGTCGACCAGGGGTAGCGGGCCGAGGGTGGGCAGGATGTGCAGCCGCAGGTGGCTTCGGTAGGCGGCCCAGGTCGCGGGGGACGCTTGGTGGGTGGACTCCCAGATGGGCACCCATTCGGCGAGGGGGATCCGTCCGCCGCGAGGGTCGATGAAGGTGTCGCGGGCGACCTCGACGTCGATCTCTTTGGCGCGGATGACGGCATCGGCGCGCCGGTCATGGGTGGAGTCGGTGGTGACGGTGCCGTCGGTCATGCGGAGGCGGACGCGGAACTTCATGCCGCGTTGTTCCACCCAAGCCATGGGTTACTCCATTCGGTGCGGGTGCGTGCGTCGGTGATGGACGCGTGACTTCGCGGGTCGGATCAAGTCGGCGCTGGCGGGTACCGCCGCCGGTGGGTGCGGCGGCCGGTGGCCGGTTCTGCGGAGGCGGCGATGAGGGCGGCGAGGTCGGCGGCGGAGAAGCGCAGGTGCTTGCCGAGGAAGGTGCAGGGGATCTGGCGGCGCCCGGCGCGGCGGCGTAGCCAGGATTCCGGGATGCGCAGCAGCGCTGCGGCTTCGGCTGGTGTGTAGAGGCGCGGTTCCTGCTCGTCGTGGTGTCCCGTCGCGCGGACGGGTGTGGGTGGCGGCGGTGGGCGTCGTCGGGGGCGGGGCGGGTTGTCGCGCACGGTGAGCTCCTCGCAGGCGCGGGTGGTCAGTGGTGACGGCACAGCAGGAGGGCGAAGGGCGGCGGCTGCTTGGGCGGGGACGACACCGTTGCTGAGAATCCGTAGCGCGACGGTGCGAGGTAGGGCGAGTGCCGGGGGTGGGCGACCCATTGGTCGGGCAGGCCCATGAGCCATGCCACGAATGGTGGGGCGAGGACGGGTTGGCCGCCTTGTCCGGGTTGGGTGGGTGAGGGTGCGCCGAGCGTGGTGGCGGGGTGAGCGACGGTAGTGCGCAGGCCAGATCCGCCGGTGCGGTGGTGGCCGGGGCCTCTGGCATCAGGAAGCGCGGGGTCTAGGCAGCAGGACCCCGGACAGGGTTGGGCGGAAGTCGGGGCCGACTCGTGGCCGCTGGTTCTGCTGTCGCTGGCGAATCGGGTTGGTGGGAGGTGGCGGGCGCTGTGGGGGTTCGGTGATGTCGAGCAGCCGTGGTGGTGCTCGGGTTCTTTACCTTCGCGGGCGCAGAGGGTGGGCAGCGCGAGTAGCTGCTCCCGCCGCCGGTGGCGAGCGGGATCAGCTGGTCCGGTCGGTGCGGGGCGTCGGATGCGCAGGCATGGCCGGCTCGTTTCGTACCCGAGCGTGGCCAGGTCGGCGTGAACGACGTCGAGTCCGCGTGGGCGGAGGCGGCGACGTCTTCCACGAACACGAGGGGCGGTCGAAGTTCGCGAACAGCGTGGGTGGCGCTTGTCCACAGATTGCTATGGACACCGCTGATGGCGGCGCGTTTGCCGGCCTTGGAGATGTCTTGTCGCTCCAATGTCAAGCTTGGGCTTCTGGCCCCCGGCGGTCTCCGAGGGAGGTGCTGCCGGTAGCGTTCTTTGCGCATCTGGTGACGGAGGCGGTGCGGTGGCGCGGACGTGGTTGTCGATCCGGGTTGAGTTGGTGTCCGGCCGTGGCGAGGACTTCTGGCCTCGCCCAGGGCGGATCTTCGCGGCGGCGCGGACGCATACGTTTGAGCAGTTCGGCGCGGCGATCGATGGCGCTTTCGGCCGATGGGACCTGGCACACCTGCGCCTGTTTACCCTTGCCGACGAGACACCGGTCTGCTCGTTCCAGGTTTGGCAAGAGGCCCCGGACGGTGCTGTCGACAGCGACAAGATCAAGCTGAGCCGGCTCACCCCGGGTGAACAGTTCGCTTACGTCTTCGACATGGGTGATGACTGGGCGCACCTGTGCACGGTCGATGAACAGCGGATCGATCCGCTGGAACAGCTCGGCTTCGTCCCGACGGAGCCGGCGCCGTACTGGGGCTGGGGGAACCTGCCCGATCAGTACGGTCGACGGTGGGACGGCGACGATGACGAATCGCCGATGCCCAAGCTTCCCAAGAACCCGCTGCGTGATCTTCCTCCGATCCTGCCCTGGTGGGGACCGCGGCGCCGCGGCTAAACCCGGCGGACGTGCCTCGATCGGGGGATAGGGACCAAGCTTCAACCACGTCACGCCGGCAGGTCGACACGGCGGCGGACGACATGACAAGACCCTCGTCAGCCCCCAGGGCGACATAACGGAAACGAGTCAGCCCACCCACCGTGACGTCTCTACCACGGGCGGCGGACCGGCCCGCCCAGCGCCGCACGGGGCGGCAGCACGGGGATGAGGCAGCCCGCTACCGCGCCTTGGGTTCCCCGTGAGAACACTTGGGTTCGCGGGAACTTCCGGAGCTCTGGCTCTTGATGAACACGAGGACGTCCTCGTGCGCGATCAGGTGCATGGGGGTGCCGGCGGCCCGGGCCTTGCGGACGGCCTGGAGTTGGAAGAACGACGGGCGGGCGACGAGCCCGCCGTCGCGGACGGCGGCGAGCAGCGCCACGCATCGGTCGACGGGGGTGAGGCCGGCGCGGATGCCGGCGCCGATGACGGCCGATGGGAGGTCGACCAGTTCGCCGCGCTTGCGCCACGGGCGGGCGGTCACGACGACGACGCCACCGGGGCGTAGGAGGGTGTGGCAGCCGGCGAGGATCTGGGCGAACCCGTCGGCGAGTCCGGTGAGGTCGCGGTAGGCGAGGTTCCCGCGGTCGGTGCCGTCGTTGTAGGCGTTGTCGGACTTGGCCACGCCGTCGGCGCCGGGCCGGACGAGGCCGTGCACGGTCGGTCCGTACGGCGGGGAGGTCACGACGAGGGCGATCTGCCCGGTCAGGGCCCCGGGTACGAGCGACAGGAGGCTGGTGGCGTCGCCGCGGATGACGCCGGCCCGGCCGGTCGCGCCCTGCGTGTGGGCGTGTGTGATGTTGGCGTCGGCGATGTCGGACCAGCGGGACTCGTACTCCACGCCGATCGCGTCACGGCTGGCGTGGATAGCCTCGACGAGGGTGGTGCCGATCCCGCACATCGGGTCGAGCACGAGGTCCCCCGGTTGGGTGTAGGCGGTGACGGCGTGCGCGGCGATCGCGGGGAGCATCCGTGCCGGGTGTTGCACGGACTCGCGGACGTAGCGGCCGCGGCGCTGGACCGGTCCGGTGGCCTGGGCGGTCGCCCACACCGACAGGCCGTCCGGGCCGGCAGCAGCCTGATGGCCTCCGATCGGGTCGATGGTGGAGGAGGCGGTCGGTGTGCTCTGCTCGTCGGGGTCGCCGACGGTGTCTGCGCGGTGCTTAGCCACGGCGACCATCGCCCTCGCGCCCGCCCCGTCGACGCGGGGCGCGGCTCTGGGATTGGCTGAAGACCATCAGGTCCGCGTGGATTCGCAGGTGCGCCATCTGCCACCGCTGGTCGGTGGTGGTGAGGGTGAGTAGTTCCTCGTCGGTGACGTGGTAGACGAAGGCGTCGCCGTCGGTGTCGGCGGTGACGGCGACGAGGTGCTGCAGGTAGCCCAGTCCGACGCCGGCGGCGGCCTGGACCACGCCGGAGAAGTCTTCCGGGCCGGTGGTGGTGCCGGCCGGGACGGTGACGAGGAGGATAAGGCAGCCGCCCGGTTGCAGCAGTGCGGCGCAGGCGGTCAGCAGCCACGCCAGCCGGACCCGGTTGGCGGCGGCGTGCTCGTGCAGGGGCCAGCAGGCGACCACGAGACTGGTCGCCTGCTGCAGGGAGTTGTCGGGTGGCGGGTCGGCCGCCGTGTCGGTCGGTGGGTGCAGTTGCGGGTCGGTGAGATCGTCACCGAACCAGGTGGCCATCTCGGGTAGGTCGTCCTCCTCCCCCGGTTCCGTACCGACGGTGGCGCCGGCAGGCGGGGCCGCGGCGCCCGGGCCGATGATCAGGCTGGACGTGTCGGTGAACCACGCGGGGTGGTGACGGCGCGCTCCCGCCGCGCAGGCCTGGGTGAGGGCGTGGTCGCTGGTGATGTCGACGACCGCTTCGCCGGGGCGGCTGTAGGCGGCGATGAGGCGGCCGGCCAGTCGGGTGCCGATGCTGCGTCCGGCGTCGCCCGGGGTGCGGGCGGTGCGCCAGACGGTGAGCGGTACCGGCGGGTCGCCGGCGACCAGGTCGGTCGGTGTCGGGTCAACCTCAGCGTCAGGGCCGGTGTCGACGGCGGGATCGGGATGCGGGTTGTGGTGCTGCGGCGTGTGCTCGCTCATGTGGTGTCGGCTCCGCGCCGCGCCGTGGTGCGCTGACACCCTCAAACCGGTGTTTGTCAGCTGTGGCGAACACCTGCCCCTCTCACGGTGATCTCTCGAATCTCTGACAGCCGGTTCCCGTCCGCTTAGCTGTCCTGGGGCTCCGGGATGTTCACGCGGGCGCCGACTCCGTGGGGTCGGATCAATATCGGGAGGCTGCCAGAGCCGTCGATCGTCCCAGTTCTGTCAGCCGCTCAGTGTCACGGCCACCTCGGCTATGCCAGCGGCGTACGCCAATGACACGGGGTGCTGGCCGGCATTGTCAGACCGCTGTCCGACTTCGCCGGACAGCAGCGGCGTCACCGGGGGCACCGGCTCCGAAGCTGTCATTCGGACGGCGGCTCGTCAGACCGTCACGGCCCGGCGGACGGACGCTGTCAGCCGGGGCATGCCGGCGCCCCCCACGCCCCGTGGCCTCCGACAGGCGGCGGGCGTCCAGCCGATCGCGGTCTGTCACTGTTCGCTGTCCAGCGCTGTGAGACGGGCTGGGATGCGTCGTCGGACCCGCGCCGCGATGGCGCGTCCTCTCATCCGGCCGCGGCTGCGGAGTGTGTGTCCGTCTCTGGTCGTGTCAGAGCGCAGGTCAGCGTGGCGTATCAGAACGGTGCACGTCGACGTCGATCGTCAGTGAGCGGTGGTGCCGCGAGAGGCGACTGATGGCATCGACCCGGTGTCCATGTCGGCCAGCCTGCGTTGTCAGGGGTCCGTGAGGCCGAGGTGGCGCAATGGCGGTCAGGCGTGCCGGCTGCCGCTTCGGCCCGTCATCGACATTCGTCTCTGACATGGGAGTTCCGGACATGACCTCCTCCGCCACCGGCTGGCCCGACTCGCCTCTGGACGCCGTGGACACCGCGTTCGCCGACCTGACCTGCGACCCCGACCCGTTGTTCCTGGACCTCGATTCGCTTGTCGGGCAGCTCGGTGATGACACCGGTCTACCCAGGGGTGTCATCGCGCTGCCGGCGTTGCGGCAGTGGCTGCTGGAGCATCCCCGCGCCTACACGGTGCGGGACGTGGTGTGGCGGGAGCTGATCCGCCGCGCCCGCCTCGACGGGCCGGCCTGGGTCATCGCCGCGGTCGCCCTGGCGATGCCGGCGCTGCGCCGCTATGCCGGCCGGCTGCATACCGGCTGGGCTGGCGACGCCCACGACCTGGACGCCGAGATCCTCACCGGTTTCCTGACCGCGCTGCGCGACCGGGTTGACCTGGCCCGCCCGGCGCCGTACGCGGCGTTGTGCATGGCCGCGTGGCGGGCCGGCCATGAACTGCGGCAGCGTGCTGGCGCCGAGGCCGTGCCGGTGGACGACCTCGAGCACGTCACCGGCCCGCGTGCTCCGAGGCGGCCCTACGGGCATCCGGACCTCCTCGTGCGCCGCGCCGTCGAGTTGGGCATCGTCGATGAGTGCGATGAGCAGCCCTACATCGACCTGCGGCTGGGCCGGCGGGCCATCGAACCTATCGCCGCACGGCTCGGCGTGGAGGTCGACACGCTGCGGCGGCGCGTCGAGCGCATCGACGTGCGCATCGCCGAAGCGCTCGCCGCCGGGCTTCTCACCGAGGTGATCTCATCGCGGGTGCAGGAGGACCTCGCCGCGGCGGCCGAGCGACGCCAGCACATTCGGGCCGCCCGCGCCGCAGCCGGTCCGCGACCGGCTGCGGCGCGGGTGAGGCTGGCAGTCGCCTGAGGTGCCGTCCCCGTTGAGCGCCTCGACGCGGGCCCGGCCATCTGGTCGGGTCCGCGACCGTGTGCGGCGAGCCTGCCGTGCCGCAGCGGCGACCGGCTCCCACCCCCGTGTACGGCGGCGAACCGCCGTGCCCGGGGGTGGGCCGAGCTGTCGGGACTCTCACAGCGGCGTCCAGGGGATGTCGAGGAGGCGGCTGTGAGGTTCCGGCGACGACGCTGAGAGGCGGTTCCGTCACCGGCGGCATGCTCGCTGGAAAGGCGTGCCGGCCAGGGTCGTTAGAGGTTTGTGAGGTGGTGTTGGAGCGCTGTGGGATCGGCAGGTGTTCGTCAGGGCTCACAAACGCCGGTTTGAGGGTGCGGAACTCCTCCGGCGTCGCCGCGGCGTCATGCGGAGGTTTGGTTTCGCCCGCCGTCGGGCCGGGACACCTAGCTGACACGGGACCGGTTGCCTCGGGTGCCGCGCCACGTTGATGCGCTGACACCTCATCGATCGCCGCTGACCCGAATGGGAGGACGAGCTCCTCTCGAGGTTCACCGCGCTCCCCTGTCCGGCATGTGTCTCCCGCGCCCGGCGGCGGCTCCCCGACCGCCAAGTTCGACTATTCGCGCCGGCCGTGAGCCGGTGCGGGAGGTGCAGCCACCCATGTTCCCCACGTTGTGGGCACGTTCTCGTGCTCTGACTATCGCGCTGTCCACGCTTCGCCGCGTCGCCCGGGTCGCCGCGCCCGCTGCGGCTGCCCTTGGGATGCTGGCCGTGCCCGCCGTCGCCTACGGCGACGCCGGTGAGCCGGTCGTCCTGGCCGTCAACGACCTGCCCACCGTCATCGCCAACCTGCAGGCCTGGGTGATGGGCATCCTGGCCGCCGTCGCCACCCTGTTCCTGGTCCTGGCCGGTGTGTACTGGGCCACCGCCGGCGGCGACCCCGTCCAGGTCGACAAGGCCAAGGGCGCGTTGAAGAACGCTCTGATCGGCTACGGCCTGGCCGTGCTCGCGCCCGTCCTGCTGAGGGTCGTTCAGGGAATCGTCGGAGGCTGACGATGGCCTGGGCGCTCGACCAGATCCTGGACTGGTTCGCCGGTCTGCTGCTGGACTGCCTGAACGGGCTCATCACCGCGATCACCCGCGCGCTGCTGATCACCCCGGACGTCACCAGCCTGCCGCAGGTGCAGGCCCTGACCGGACGGTCGGTCTGGGTCGTCGACACCGTCTTCGTCCTGGCGTTCGTTACTGCTGGTGTTCTCACCATGGTCGCCGGCGGTGACGAACGCGCCCGCTACACCGTCAAGGATCTCCTGCCGCGGTGCGTGGTCGGGTTCGTCACCGCCCACTTCTCGCAGCTGATCGCGGGCACGCTGATCGAGGTCGCGAACGCGTTCACCACCGCCCTGACCGCGCAGGACTTCAACGGTGACGGGGCCCTCGACGCCGTCAAGACCCACCTGATGGCCGCGCGGGACCAGAGCGCCGGGCTGCTGTTCGTCGTCTGCCTGGCGATCATCGTTGTCCTGCTCGCCGCCACGGCCTGCAGTGTGATCGTCCGCTTCGCGGTCGCGCTGGTGCTCACCGCGGTCGCGCCGATCGCCCTGGCCTGCCACGCCCTGCCGCAAACAGAGGGTGTGGCCCGCCTGTGGTGGCGGTCGTACGTCGCCATGCTGGCGATCCCGGTGGTGCAGGCGTTCGTGCTGTTCGCCGGACAGTGGATGCTGCTGGACACCAGCGCCATGCTGCCGCTGCTGGGCCTGCCGGTCGAACCGGGCGCGGTGCTCAACCTGTTCGTCGTGATGGTCCTGCTGTGGACCACGGTCAAGGTGCCTGCTCTGATGCGCCGCTACGCCACCAGCGGCGCAGGCGGGCGTGGCGGCAATCCGCTCGGCGCGGTCGTGCGGGTCGTCGTAGTGCAGCAACTCACCCGCGGGCTGCGCATCCCCGGCCTGGGGGCGGTGCGACGATGAGTCGCGACCGGCGTAACGAACAGGCTGTCACCGCCCGCATGCCCGCCGACGTGGACGCGCCGGACAAGGTGCTCTACGGGCTGACGTTCCGGCAACTGGCGATCGTGGCGGTGGCCGCCGTCGTCTTCTACGGCGGCGGGAAGGCCCTGCACACCGTCGTGCCCGCGCCGGTGCTGCTCGGCGCGGGTGTCGTGCTCGGCGGCCTGGTGTTCGGCCTCGCTGTCGGCCGCCGCGACGGACTGCCCATGGACGTGTGGCTGGCCTGCGCGGTACGCCACTGGCGGGCTCCGCGCGCGTTGTCCACCACCGACACCACCGCGACAACACCCGACTGGGTACAGGCCCCGACGTCGACGGTGACACTGCCGGCCCCGCTGAGATTGCCTGCCGACGCCATCGACGACCGCGGGGAGATCAGCCTCGGAGCGGTGAAGGCGGCGATGGTCGCGGCGACCAGCGTCAACCTCGCGTTGCGCACCGCCGACGAGCAGGCCGCCCTGGTCGACACGTTCGGCCGGTGGCTCAACAGCCTGTCCACGCCGACGCAGATCGTGGTGTCGGCGCAGCCGGTCGACCTGCACTCCGCCGCCCGCACCGTCGCCCAGGCGGCGGACGCCATGCCGCACCCGGCTCTCGCGGACGCGGCGGCCGACCACGCCCGCTTCCTCGACGACCTCGCGCAGCGGCGGGATCCGTTGCGCCGGCAGGTCCTCATCGTCACCCGCACCACCAGCGGCGAACGGGGAGAGCACGCTGCCCGGCGCCGCGCCGACCAGACGGTCCGGGCGCTGTCCGGGCTGGGCGTCACCACCCGCGCGTTGGACGGCCACGCCGCGACCGCTGCCCTGGCCGCCGCCGCCGACCCCTACCGGCCGCCCCGCCCCGGCGGACTCGCCGCCCCCCACACCACCATCACCGGACCTCCGGTCAGGAGGCCACGCACCAGGAGGACATCGTGATCTCCGTCAGGCGCCGACGCGCCCCGCACGACGACAACCCCAGCGCCAGCCCGCCGTCCGCAGGACTGGCGGCGGCGGTGGCACCGGCTTCGGTGGAGGTCACGCCCCGGTTCCTGCGAGTCGGGGACGGCTACGCCGCCACGCTGGTGGTGACCGGGTATCCGGCCGAGGTCGGGCCGGCGTGGCTGGAGCCGCTGCTGTCCTGGCCGGGCCGCCTCGACCTCGCGTTGCACATCGACCCGATCCCCGCACCGGTGGCGGCATCCCGGCTGCGCAACCAACGCGCCCGGTTCGAATCGTCCCGGCGGGCCGATGCCGAGAAAGGGAAGTTGGCCGACCCGTACGTGGAGGCCGCCGCCGACGACGCCGCCGACCTCGCCGAACGCCTCGCCCGCGGGGCGGCCAAGCTGTTCCGCGTCGGCCTGTACCTGACCGTGCACGCCCGCACCGAAGCCGAACTCCTCGACGCGTGCGCGCAGGTGAAAGCCGCCGCCGCGTCCACCCTGATCGAGGTGCAGCCCGCGACGTGGCGGCACCTGCCCGGCTGGACCACCACCCTCCCGTTGGCCACCGATTCGCTGCAGATGCGCCGCACCATGGACACCCAAGCCCTGGCCGCCGCGTTCCCCCTCGCGTCGGCGGACCTGCCCGCGCCGCTGCCCGGCGACCCCGCCACCACCGGCGGGGTGCTGTACGGGGTCAACCCGGACTCCCAGGGCATCGTCTGGTGGGACCGCTGGAGCTGCGAGAACCACAACAGCGTGATCCTGGCCCGCTCCGGCGCCGGCAAGTCCTACTTCGTCAAACTCGACATCCTCCGCCAGCTCTACCAGGGGGTGCAGGTCGCCGTCGTCGACCCCGAGGACGAATACCTCCGCCTCGCCGACGCGGTCGGCGGCACCATCGTGCGACTCGGCGCACCCGGCGTGAAGATCAACCCCCTGGACCTGCCGGCCCACGACGGCCGCCCGGACGTGCTCACCCGCCGCGGCCTGTTCCTCCACACGCTGATCAGCGTCCTGGTGGGGCAGGTACCGCCGCCCGCCGAGCGCGCCGCCCTCGACCGGGCGATCCTGCAGGTGTACCGGCAGACGGGCATCACCGCCGACCCGGCCACCCACCACCGGCCCGCACCCCTGCTGAAGGATCTGGCCGCGACACTGCGGGCCGACGACAACCCGGCCGCCCACGAGCTGGCCGCCCGGCTGGCGCCGTGGGTGGCCGGTTCATTCTCCGACCTGTTCGACTCACCGACCACGACCCGGACGGACGGGCACCTCGTCGTCTGGAGCCTGCGGCACCTGCCGGACGAACTCCGCACCGTCGGCACCCTGCTCGCGCTGGACGAGATCTGGCGACAGGTCGACCTCCCACCCCAATATCGGCGGCGGTCCCCCGCAGGATCCCGCCCGCAGGGCCGGCGGCTGGTGGTGGTGGATGAGGCGTGGCTGCTGATGCGCGACGGCGAGGGCGCCCGGTTCCTGTTCAAGATGAGCAAGGCCAGCCGCAAACGCAACGCCGGCCTGTCGGTCATCACCCAGGACGTCGCCGACGTGCTCGGCACCGACCTCGGCCACGCCGTCGTCGCGAACGCGGCCACGCAGGTACTGCTCAAGCAGGCCCCGCAGGCCATCGACCAGGTCGCCGACGCGTTCGGACTGACCGCCGGAGAACGACGGATGCTGCTGTCGGCCCGAGTCGGGCACGGCCTGCTCATCTCCGGCACGAACCGGACCGCGTTCGAATCGATCTCCTCGCAAGCCGAACACCTTCTCGCGACCACGACGCCGTCCGACCTCGCCGACCTCGCCGACGCCGAGGAGGACCTGTGACACCGTCCCTCGTCGCATCGCCGGTACCGGCGCCCAGTCCTTCCGGGCCGGGCGCCGGAGTCATCCTCCCGCCGACCGTGCCCACGCGCTGGGTTCTGCACACCGCCGAATGGGTGGTAGACCGGCCGTGGCTCCTGGCAGTCGCCGCCGCCCTGCTGGTCGCGTCCGTCGCCGGGCGCCACCTGCTCGACGGGTGGCGGCATCGTCGCCACGCCGACCGGGCCCGCCTGGTCACGGTCGCCCCACCGCCGGAGGTCGACCCGCACAGCGCCGCCGCGCTGTGGGCAAACCTGCACGGCACGCTCACCCCGTCGCGCCGACGGCGGCTGCTGTACGGGAGCCCGCACGTGGTGTGGCAGTACACCTGGACCGGCCGGCAGCTCCTCATCAGCATCTGGGTGTCCGGCAGCGTGCCGGCCGGGGCGGTCGAGGCCGCCGTGCGGGCCGCCTGGCCCGGCACCGCCTGCACCACCGACGACCAGGCGCCACCGCCGATCCCACTGGACATACCGGCCGCCGTCGGCGGGCACCTCCTGCCGACGGCCGCCGAGTGGCTACCGATCAACACCGACCACGACAACGATCCATTACGGGCGCTGATGTCCGCCGGCTCGCAGCTCAAATCGGACGAGTACGCCTGCGTGCAGATCCTCGCCCGCCCCGCCACCCCCCGCCGGGCCGCACGCGCCCGCCGCGCCGCCGGCCGGCTCCGCGACGGCAAAACGGCCGTACCGGCCATCGATCCTGCCGCGCCGCTGCTGTGGCTGATCGAGGCCTTTCTTCCCGGCCGCACCACCACCCGCAGCGGCGGCCAGCCGGCCGGCCGCCGGGACCCCGGCGTGGAGCGGGACGTGAGGGCGATCCTCGACAAGACCGCCCACCCGCTGTGGAGCATCGGCATCCGCTACGCCATCGCGATGAACAACCACCGTGGTGGCTCCCGGCCGCAGGCCAGGCTGCGGGGCATCGCGGACGCGGTCGCCTCGTCGTTCGCCGTGTACGCCGGCCGCAACCGCCTCGCGCACCGGGCGCGGATGGCGCAACCGGTGGCTGTGCTGGCCACCCGGCGGCTCGGATCCGGGTTCCTGGCCTCCACCACCGAACTGGCCGTCCTGGCCGCGCTGCCGCGGGATATGGCCGTTCCAGGGCTGGACCGGGCGCGGGCGAAGTCCATGCCCGCCCCTGTGGCGGTGCCGACCGGCGGCCGAGGCACAAAGGTTCTCGGTGACGCCGAAGTTGGTGGCCACGCGGTGGCCCTGTCCGTGGCGGACGCGAGGTATCACCTGCATGTGGTCGGCTCGACGGGCTCCGGAAAGAGCACCCTGCTGGTCAACATGGCCGTCGAGGACATCAAAGCCGGCCGGGGCACCGTCGTCATCGACCCGCACGGCGACATGGTCCTCGACATCCTCGACCGGCTCCCCGCCAGCGTCGCCGGGCGGGTGGTGCTGTTCGACCCCGACCAGCCCAACCCGCCCACCCTCAACCCGCTGTCCGGCGACGACCCCGACCTGGTCGTCGACAACCTCGTGTCGATCTTCGGGAACATCTTCGCCAAGGCGTGGGGGCCGCGGATGGACGACGTCATGCGGGTGGCCTGCCTGACCCTGCTGCGGCACGCCAACGTCACCCTCCAGCACATCCCGCCCCTGCTCAACTCCGCCCAGTTCAGAAGCGCGATGACCGTCGGCCTGGATGACCCGGCCGGCCTGTCCGGGTTCTGGCAGTGGTACGACCAGCTCAACCCGGCCCTACGCTCCCAGGTCATCGGTCCCGTCCTCGCGAGGTTGCGGGCGTTCCTGCTGCGCGACTTCGTCAAGCGCACCATGCGCTACCCCCGGTCCAGCTTCGATATGGGCAAGGTCCTCGACGGCGGTGCCCTCCTCGTCAGGATCCCGAAAGGCCAGCTCGGCGAGGACACCAGCAAGCTCCTTGGCTCCCTCGTGCTGGCCCAGGTTTGGCAGGCCGCAACCGCCCGCGCCAGTGTGCCCGCCGATAGACGTCGGGACGCCACGCTGATCATCGACGAGTGTCAGAACTTCCTGACCCTCGCCAACAGTCTCGACTCGATGTTGGCGGAAGCGCGCAAGTACCGGCTGTCGATGGTCCTCGCGCACCAGGACCTGGCACAGTTCCCGAAGGACCTCCTGGCAGCGGCGTCGGCGAACGCTCGCAACAAGCTGTACTTCTCCGTCGCCCCGGAGGACGCCCGCGTCCTAGCGAGGCACACCCTGCCCGAGCTCGACGAGCACGACCTGACCCACCTGGACGCCTACACCGCCGTCGCCCGCCTGATCGTCGGTGGGCGGCAGACGCCGGCGTTCACCCTCAAGACCCGGCCGCCGAAGCCGGTCGTGGGGGAGGCGACGGCGATCCGTCAGGCCGCGGCGCAGGCGGTTCCGGCGCAGGACACCAGCGCGATCGACGACCTCGTCGACCGGTTCTCGGCCCGACCCGACGACAACCGCCGGTCCCGGGGCAAGAGCGGTCCGAAGGCGAACACCTGAACGCCGCAGGACGGTTGAAGCGAGATCGACAGATCGGTCGACCGAGGTCGACCGAGTCCCGGTCGCCCCTTCCGTGCGGGCTTCACCAGCCCTTCACCACCGATCATCACACCGCACTGACAGATCCGGCCGTCCGGGTCTGTCAGTGCCGCTCACCGGCCATGTCCAGCCTCCGGTGACCACCTCACCGAACTCAGACACCCTCCCTCGGAGGGACTCCTCTTCCGCTTGGAGCATCCACCGTGTCCACCAACAACTCCGTCTCCCGCTCGGCTTCTGCCTCTTCCTCCGCCTCTTCGCCTGGTTCCCGTTCGTCGTCTCGTCTTGCTCGTCTTGACCGGCTTCGTCGGTTGACCGCCCGTGATCATCAGCTGTTGCGGTGGCTCGCCGAGCACTACGTGCTGTCTACCGACCAGATCACCACGGCGCTGTTCCCATCGCGTCGCTCGGCCCGGCTCCGACTCGCCCAGTTGCACCAGATGGAGGCGGTCAGCCGGTTCGTCGACGTCACCACCGGCAGCGGCCAGTACCTCTACACCCTCGGCCCGCTCGGCACCGTGGTCCACCCCACCCAGTTCAACGACCCGAACCACGCCGACGCCCGCGCCCCACGCACCAGCATCGACCGCACCGAACGCATCATCGGCAGCCGCCGCCTGCCCCACCTGCTCGGCACCAACCAGCTGTTCATCGACCTGCTCGGCTACGCCCGCACCGACGAACACGCCCGGCTGGCGCGGTGGTGGTCCGAACAGCACACCACCGCCGCCTTCGTCGCCGCCTCCTACGCCGCCGGCAGCGGCACCGGTGTCCAGCCCGACGGACACGGCATCTGGCACGCCGGAGGGCGCAACGTCGGGTTCTTCCTCGAACACGACAATGGCACCGAACCCCTCGGTACCGTGCTGCGGAAGCTGCGCGCCTACGAGCAGCTCGCCCGCTACGGGCCCCGCTACCCCGTGCTGCTGCGCGTCCCCGGCCGCCGCCGCGAGCAGCACCTCCTCGAAGCCCTCGCCGGGGTGCCCACCGCCATGCCCGTGGCCACCGGCCTCTACGGCGAGCACCCCGCCGGGCCTGCCTGGACCCTGACCACCGACCCCGGGCCGCGCCGCTGGCTGCACGAACTGCCCTCCAACCACGGCCCGGACAACCCGTCCACCAACCCGCACCGCTTCCCCGACACCGACCCCAGCGGCCCCGACCCGGAGCCCTGACATTCACCTGCACCGCACGCGCAGGGGAGCCGTCCACCGTCGTGGGCGGCTGTGAGACCGACCGGATCTCACAGTCCCGCCGTCCCTCGCCCGCGGAATCGAGCGGTCGTCTGACAGTGCAGGTCAACGGCACTACTGACCATCGTGACGGCGGCCGCCGCTGACAGATCCGGCCGCTACCTTCATCGGCACCACCTTCACCCATATATCGCTCCACCCGGTCCGGTCCCACCTCGGGAACCACCGCCGCACCTCACGGTGCGCTCCGCCCACCCGCCTTCGGCCGGTCGGCGCCCGCGCCGCGCGGCGACCCCCAGGTCGCACCGCACCACCCGCACCAGCCGCACCATCCCGATCCACCAGCAGCCGTCTGCTGCACCCATCCCTGTTCGTCCCGTGAGTCGACCCATGTACCCGGTGGGCCGGCCGCTTCCGCGCGCCCAACAACGCACGCCTACCAAAGGAGGAACCCCACATGACCGCAACCAACGGTGCCGCGACCCCGCTGAGCCGCTACGGCACCCGCGTGCCGACGGTGACGCCCCGCCCAGACCGCAAGCCCACCCCTGCGGCCACCACCGCCAGCACCACGGCACCCACCAGCCCGGTGGTCACACCGACCGCGACGATCAACACCATGATCGTCTGCCTGCCCGACGGACTGCCGTCACAGGCCCTGACCGCCACCCAGCTCGACCGGCACTTCGGCGTATCCGGCACCCTGCAGCCCCGCTTCTGGGCCATCCCAGACATGTGGCTGTGGCAGCGGCGCGACCTGATCGCACGACGGAAGGGACGTCCGGTGTACTGCGCCGGCGGACCGATCAAGCTGCTCGACCTCGCCGCCATGCGCCACGCCGCCGGCGTCGGCGCCGGCATCCGCCACCAACTGTGGCAGCAGGTCGTGCACGGCACCCGGCCCGCCACCCCGTGGCCAACCCTGCTCGCCCGCCACCTGGCGGACCCCGCCTGCTACGCGCGCGAGCGGGCCGAGGCGGACTTCCACAACCAGGCCCGCGTCAACGCGATGCGGATGCACAACGCGGCCAGCTACGGCGCCGCCCACCTCGCCGTGGGGGAGCTGGAGATGTTCCAGGCAGGCCCGATGGCCTACCAGCACTACAGCGCCACCACCGCCGTCTGTGGCGACGCCCTGCTCACGCCGGACGGACACAAGCTCGCACCCGCGAGCGACGCCCTCACCCACCGGGTGACCTACCTCGAGCAGGCGATGCGGTACCTCGACACCGTCGAGACCGACCAGCGGCTGCTCGCCGTCGCCCTGTAACACCACCGCACCGGAACCGGTCGGGCACCACCACCCATCCCCTGCTTACCCGGGGATCGGCGGCGACCCGACCGGCTCCACGCAACTCCGCCCGCGCCGCGCCGACTCCTGGCCGCAGACGCAACCTCTACCGCCGCGCCCCTGAGGCTTCCCGAGCCCTGCGACGCACACCCCACCACGACCAATGCGGCCACTGCCCCTACGCCACGTCCATTGCCACCTGAACCACGCCCGCATGGGACCACGACCGCCCCGCTTCTGCGGGCCACACGTCGTACCCCGGCCAGAGCAGCGTGGCGTGGACTCGCTGCCGGCCCCGCGCGGGCACCGCCCGGCGCCCAGGGCTGGGGCGCCCCGCAAGCCCGGCCAGCAAAGCGGCCGACCTTTCCCTCTTCCACACATCAGGAGGTTTCCCCGCCATGTCCGAACGACTCTGGTTCCGCGTCGACGACGTCCTGCCGCTCGCCGAACACGCCGCCTCCACCGGCGCGCACCGCAGGACCCGGCAGCAGTACCGGGCCGGCGTCCCGGACCAGGACGCGCTCATCTGGTCCCACGACATCGACGGTGACTGGTTGTCCTCCAACGGCGTCCCCCGCTGGTACGACACCGACGGCGCCGACCACCGCGTCCGCGCCGAAACCTGGACCCACACCGCCACCGGCGCCACCGGCAACCCGATCCCTACCGACGACGGACACGGATTCCTGCCCCTGCACACCGAACACCTCGACGGCCGCCGGAACCTGCTCGACCTGCTCCGCTACGCCCGCCGCCACGGGATGCACTGGTTCGGGCTGCACCCGGACCCGGCGAGCGAGACCACAGGCGGCCGCTACCGCGTCTCCCGCAGCCGCGGCGACATCAGCCCGCCGCTTGCCACCTGGACCCCGGCGACCGTGACCTGCGACGTGGTCGGCGGCGGCGCCTGCCGCGCCATGGTCGCCACCGGCTACACCACCCTCTCCCGCGCCGGGGTGCTGTGCCGCTTCCCCCGGTTCGCGGTGCAGCGCATGGCCGCCCACCTCGACGCCCTCTACCCCGGTGACATGCCCGGCGAGCATCCCCGGCTGCGGTTCGACGGCGACGAGGTCACCGTCGAGTGGGAGGACAACGACGGCCTGGGCAGCCGCTGGGTCGAGCACGGTCGCATCGTCCCGGACGCCAACGGCTGCTACGCCATCGGCGCCTACCAGTGGCCCTGGAACCGTGTCGCCTCCGAGGCGACGACCCGCGCCACCGACCCGGAGGGCCGGTCGCGGTGATCGTTGACGAGGTGTTCCACCAGCGCGGCCACGGCACCTACGAGCTGACCCGGGTGCACCACTGCGACGCGTACGTCCTGCGGGTGCGGGTCTGCCGCGACAGCTACGCCACGCAGAGCACGGCGCTCGCCGAGGTCCTCACCCCGCTGTTCACCTGGACGATCATCGCGAGCAGCCCCGGTAGTAGCTGGCACCGGACGACCCCGGCCACGCCCCCGGACGCGACACCGCTGATCCCGGTCGCCGACGAGGTGCTGCAGCGGGCCCGGCGGATCCTTCCCGTGCCGCCTCCGTTCACCACGCCCGGCCGGTAACCGGGCAAGGCCACACCTTCCCGGCGCTGCCCGCCCGGTCGCACCTCGCGCACCAGCGGACGCAGGCCGGCGCCGCGCCTTCCCAGCCTCCATCCGCCCGCCGCATCAAGGCGGCTGACCTCTGTGTGTGTCCGCGGTCCACCGCCGCTGACCCGCCTTCTCACTGGCACCACCTGGCCGATGCCCGGCCACCCCGCGCACTCGCGCACACCCGGGCACGGCCGTGCCCGGGTTTCCCGCCCTCCAGAAGGGAACCCTCATGACATCCGCCACCAGGCCCACCATCGCCGTCATCGGCGGCAGTATCACCGGCCCGGTCACCGCGCTGCTGTTGCTGCGCGCCGGATTCGACGACGTCACCGTCTTCGAGGCCGCGCCGGCGTCCGCGCCTCTGGGCGGCGGCCTCATCGGCCTGGAACACCCCGCCCTCGACGTGCTCGACCGCCTCGACATCGGCCAGCACGAGTTCGTCGCCCACGACTCCGAGGCCATCGTCCAGATGACCGTCCGCGACCGCCAGCCGGCCGAGACGATACGGCGCACCTACCCGGGGCGGAACACCATCTGGACGCTGCTGCACCAGGCGCTGACCCGCCGCCTGCCCGCCGGTGTCCTGCACACCGGCATGAGGGTCACCGCCCTGGCCGAGCAGGCCGGTCGGCCGGTGCTGCGGTTCCGCGACGGCCACACCGCGGCCGCCGACCTGGTCGTGTTCGCCGACGGCCGGTCCTCCACCGGCCGCCGACTGCTGGATCCCGACCGGGTCCTGCGGTACGCCGGCTACGTCGCTCACCGCGGCATCGCCAGCATCACCCCGCAGCCCGGGCTGCGGGACTTCCTGCGGTTGCAGCCCTGCCCGGGCGTGCAGTTCAACCTCGCCCCGGTACCCGGCGGCTGCGACTGGACCTTCTACCTCGACTGCACCCGCGTCGAGTACGCGCAGCGGTTCGGCGCCGACCCCACCCGCCGGGTCTTCGCCCTGCCCCGGCACGTCAGCCCCGCCGCGCGTGCCCACGTCGACACCCACGCCGACCTGCTCCTCCCGGCCGACCACGCCGCCGTCGTGCACGCCACCACCATCCGGATGGCGGTACCGGTCCTCGACATCACCCCACCGCACCGGATGGTGTGGCCGGTCGGCGCCGGTCACGCCGTCCTGCTCGGCGACGCCCTCGCCCCCGTGCGCCCGCACACCGCGCGCGGCGCCAACAACGGCATCGAGCAGGCTGCCGGGCTCGCCGCCGCCCTCGCCCAGCACCGCAAGTACGGCGCTGACCTCGCCGCCGCCCTGCACGGCTGGCAACGCCGACACCTGCCCGCCGCCGTCGCCGCCGTGCGCCGCGGGCCCGTCATCGGCCGGCAGCTCGGCCTCGGCAGTCACCGACCCGTCCGGTAACCCACCCCAGTGGAAAGGAGGTGGCCCCGATGGCCACCAAGATCACCGCGATTCTCGTCGACGACCTTGACGGCTCCACCGACGACGTCGCCACCCACCAGTTCGCCTTCAACGGCATCACCTACGAGATCGACCTGTCCGCCGGCAACTTCGACCGGATGGCCGCGGCGTTCGGCCCATTCCTGATGGCCGGGCGGCGCCTGCCGAAACAGCCCCGGGCAGCGCGGCGGCAGCGCGGCGGCAGCGCGGCACCGCGACCGGCCGCGTCCAGAGCCAGGAGATCCGCACCTGGTGGTGGACGGTCAACTGGCAGGAACTGAACCTGCCCCGGCCACGAACCGGGGGCGTCATCCCCGCCGCGGTGCGGGACGCCTACCACGCCGCCCACTGACCCCGGTCACCGTGCCGCCGGGCGGCGTACCTGTGCGCCGCCCGGCGGAGTCCCACATCTCGGACAGAAGACTTGATCGATACCCGATCCGGAGCGTGCATCAGTGCGCGCGCCTCACTCACCGACCCCTGCCGACGGCAGGAGAAAGGGGGCCATGCGCCCATGACCAGCACCCCCACGAGTACGACCACCGATACGCCTGTGCCAGCGCCACTGGCGCCCAGCGCCGCGAAGGTCCTCGCGGCGCTGCACCGGCTCGGGGAGGCAACCGCCGCCGCAATCGCCACCGAAGCCAGCCTCGGCTACTCGACCACCACCCCGAAACTGCGCGCTCTGCACAATGCGGGACTGGCTGAGCCCACGCGAAGCGACACCGGACCCACCCTGTGGCGGCTGACCGACGCCGGCCGCGCGCATACCGAACAGGGCGACCACGGTCAGCCCACACCGCAGCCCGCCACCCGCGACAGCGACACACCCGGCGCCGCCGCAGAGCACGGGCCGTGCGGCGACGACAGGCAGAACACTGGGGAGGCTGACGCGAAGGACGACGACGAGCGGCCAGCCGCCGAGGTTCCCGCCGACGGGCAGCCGGACGCGCCCCAGGATTCGGCATCGCCAGCTCCTGGTGATGCCGGCGCGGCATCCGATGCGGCCGCTGAAGCCGAGGACACCGAAATCGAGCACGGCGACGACAGCGACCGTTCGATTGCCGAGCCCGAGGTGCCCGTCGCGACCGACGGCACCGGCCCGGCCATCGGACCGGTGTCCGTAGCGAACGATGCGGACGCCGGACCGGCCACACCGCAGCGTCCCTCAGCCGGCACGGCCGCCGACAGCACCACGGGTGAACCCGCTACGGAAGCACCGGCCGCGCCGCCGACCACGCAGGCGACGGGCGAGGCGGCGCAAGCCCTTACCCGGCGGGCATCGGGCACCCTGCGCGCTGCGATCCTCGACGTCCTCGAGGCCAACCCCGGCCAGCAGTACAAGGTCAGCGAGCTGTGCAAGCTGGTCGACCGGGCCAACGAGGGAACCGGCGCGAAGAAGGCCAGCGCGGGCGCGGTCCACAACGCTGCCGTGAAGCTCGTCGGGACCGGGGAGGTGGTCCTGGCTGCCGAGAAGCCCGCCACGTTCGCCCTCGCCGATCCCACCGCCTGAGCGACCCCGCCCTGCCGGTAGCCCGGGGGCGGGCGTCGAACTTCCCGGAACCACGCCCGCCCCCGGTGCTCCTTACTAGAGAAGGAGCTTCCGAAGTGTCTCCTATCCTGACCTCGATCGTCACCGCCGTCGGTGGAGTCCTCGCCGGTCTCGCCCTCGCCGCAGCGCTGCTGTGGCGCCAGCAGCAGGCGCTGACCCGCGCCCGCTACGCTGCCGACCACGACGACACGACAGGTCTGCCGAACCGGCGGGCCCTGCTCGCCGCCCTCACCCGCGCCACACGCGCCGATGCACCGTTCGGGCTCGTCCTGCTCGACCTCGACGGCTTCAAAGCCGTCAACGACACCTTCGGCCACGAGGCCGGCAACGACGTCCTCACCGAGGTCGGCCGACGGCTCACCGCCCTGCGAGGACCGGTGCGCCTTGCCGCGCGGTTGTCCGGCGACGAGTTCGCCCTGCTGGTCGACGGCGGCCCCGACGACGTCGCCGCCGCCGCCCGCGCCGCCTGGCGGGCAGTCGGCCGCCACCCCGTCGACCTCGGAGAACACGCGCTGGCCGTGCGCGCCAGTGTCGGGCACACCAGCGCAGCCCTCGGTGTCGGCCCGCGGACCTTGCTGCACCAGGCCGACATCGCTATGTATCGGGCCAAAAAATCCGGTTCCGGAGTCCATGGCGCCACCGCCACCACCAGTCACACCGGGCCGCCGCCGGGTTCCCGCCTGCGGGACCTGCGCCGCCACTGACCGCTTACGGACACACCAGGGGGCCTCGCACCGATGACGCGAGGTCTTCACCGTGCCCCGCTTTCGCCCGCCCCGCCTTACCTTCCCGTCCACGGCGACGGTCGCCGAGACCGCGTCGGGAGCACATCCGCCGTAAGCGGCCCTCACCTGTACACGATCGGTGGCCAGGTGACCATCGACCTGGCAATGGCCCGCCTCAGCAGCCGGGGCGAGACTCACCGCCGTCACCCGCTGCCGGTCGGCGTCGTCGTCGAACCCGTCGACGGCGGCCGACCGGTGAAGGTCAACCCCTTATGCCTGGCCGCCGCGTCAGCGGACGCCACCACCGGCAGCGAGTGGACCACGGTCCACGGGGCGCCCCTGCACCCGGGGCGCTTTCGTCGCCGTCGCCAGGGCGAGCTGGAAGCAGCCTCAAGGCGAGCTGTTCGCGTACGGGTTGCAGGGGCAGAGCCGCAGACGCCACCGATTACATACAGCCTTCGGCATGCGCAACGCGGCGAGCTGGCCGTTAGCTGCGGCCAGCACACAAAATCATCGACCACATACGGCGGCCTCTGCCGAGCCCGGGCGATGTCCGGATCTAGCCGAGGAGAGGGCGTCGCGGCCGCTGTTGTATCGATGTGAGTTCGCCGAGACGTGGCCGTTGAGCGCCGGCCTGGCCGCGCAGGTCTTGCACGGCGACCGTACTTCCCGGCGATGTGCGGACCGGCTGGCAGATTGTAGGCGGGCTACAGGTTGTTGATCCGGGCCACCAGCTCCGCCTCGGTCAGGTTCTCCAGGACCGCGTCCTGCTTGCGGCCCAGGACCGCCAGCAGCTTCTCCTTCTCCAGCTTCTTGGCCGCCGCCGCCTTCGCCGCCTGCTGCTCCGCGAGGCGGACGGCGATGACGTGCTTGACGACCTCCAACTTGGTCTCCAAGGTCGCCTTGGCTGGATTGGCCTCGGTGGCAACGAACGACTCGGTGTCGACGCCCTTGAGCTCGGCGTTGACCGCCTTGGCCACATCATCGAGGCTGAAGCCGGACTTGGCGGTCAGCGGAAGCTCCCACAACTGTTCCGTGGTCAGCAGTCCCTTGGCCGACGGATAGCGGAACTTTTCCCGCGTGGCCTTTTCAAAGATGGTCACGATGGCCTCTCCGATTTCTGGGTAGGGAATCAGAACTGGATGCTAATGAGGCGGCGTCGACCGCCGGTCATGGTCACCTTGGCGACCACGGAGCTGCGGACCGTGGAGCTGAAGCCGAGGCCGGAAAGCTGGTCCGGAGACGGCTCGCACTTGGTGCGGTCGCCGAGAACCTCGAACACCTTGCGGTGCGGCTGCAGGTCGCCGCGGAGGAACTCGTTGTAGATCCCCCGCGCCGGCTGGTCGTTCACGCACCCCTTCAGGATGAAGAAGTAGTGCCGGTTGCCGACCTCG
>NZ_JBAKHP010000031.1:0-67645 GCF_036902745.1 Micromonospora sp. CPCC 205554
CCCTACCAACCACGCCCCACCAGCCCCGTCCCCGCTTGACGAAACCCATAGGGACACCCCCCCGCCCCCCGCCCTGCCGCGTTGATCAAGGAATTAGCGGACTCCGAGGAGATCAACTAGTGCGCAAACTCCTTGATCACCGCTCGAGGTGTGCTGGATCGGGTCCTGGTGCGGTGATCATGAAGTTGGCGGGCGGGGAAGCGCTTTGCGGGGCGGTCAACTTCATGATCGACGGGGCGAGGGAGGGTGCGGGGCCGGGGAGGGAAAGGGAGAGGGCTAGGGGAGGTGGGTCAGGGCGGTCAGGAGGGTGTCCACCTGCGCCTCGGTGGTGCCGAGGCCGAGGCTGGCTCGTAGGGCCGTCGGGGGCAGGTCGGTGCGGCCGGTACGGGCGGCGGCCTCGGCCAGCAGGCGCCGGGTCAGCGGGTGCGCACAGAACAGGCCGTCGCGTACCCCGATCCGGTGCCGGCTCGCCAGGTGGGCGGCCACCTCGGCGGAGTCCCGCCCGGCGACCACGAAGCTGACGATGCCCACCCGGGGCGCGTCCGGGCCGAACACGCGCAGCTCCACCACGTCCGGCAGCGCGGCCAGCCCGGTACGCAGCCGGGCCAGCAGCGCCTGTTCCCGGGCGTGCAGCGCGTCCCGGTCGGCCGCGCCGAGCGCCCCGCAGACCGCGGCGAGCGCCACCGCGCCGAGCAGGTTCGGGGTGCCAGCCTCGTGCCGGGCCGGGCCGGTCGTCCAGCGCACCTCGTGCGTCGCGGCGCCGACGTGGCTGGTGGCGCCGCCTCCGGCCAGGTACGGCGGGGCCGCGTCCAGCCAGTCCGCGCGCCCGGCCAGCACGCCCGCGCCGAACGGGGCGTACAGCTTGTGCCCGGACAGCGCCACGTAGTCCACGTCCAGCGCGGTCAGGTCGACCGGTGCGTGCGGGGCGAGCTGTGCGGCGTCGACCAGGATGCGGGCGCCGTGCCGGTGTGCCACCCGGGCCAGCTCGGCGACCGGCCAGCACTCGCCGGTGACGTTGCCGGCGCCGGTGACCGCGACCAGCACGGGCAGGCCCGGCCGGGCGTCGCGGGCGAGTTCGCCGAGCGCCGCCGCGAGGGAGCGGACCGCCCCGGCCGGGCTGTCCGGCACCGGCAGCCGTACCGAGCCGCGCGGCCAGGGCAGCAGGTTGGCGTGGTGCTCGCCGCCGAACGTGATCACCGTGGTCCCGGCGGGCAGCGCCCGGGCCAGCAGGTTCAGCGCGTCGGTGGTGTTCCGGGTGAAGATCACGTGATCGTCGGGGCGGGCGCCGAGGAAGTCACCGACGGTCTGCCGGGCCCGCTCGTAGGCCAGCGTGCAGCGCCGCGACAGCGCTCCCGCGCCGCGGTGCACACTCGCGTACCAGGGAAGAAGCTCGGCCACCGCGTCGGCCGCGGCCCGCGTGCACGGCGCGCTGGCGGCGTGGTCCAGGTTGATCTGCCCCGGTACGCCGAGCACCCCGAGCGGGTCGGGCCGGGCCGGCGCGGGCAGCACGGGCAGCGGGGGTACGAGAGTGACGGTCATGCCGGAGCCTCCGGGTCACAGGGGACCCCAGGTGGTGCCGTGGACGGGGTCCGCGCTTGCCCGGCACGCGGAGCGGCACCGGGCCCGGTCATCACCCGGGGCACCCCACCGCGAACCTCGACGAGGGTTGCCGGCCAGCAAGCCGGGGCTTGACGCTGGCGCTCGTGACCTGTCCGGAGCATAGCCGTGACGATGCGACCGGACCAGTGGGTCGCGGGTGACTACGCTGACCGCATGGCCGACACCCCGCCCGGCGCAGCACCGCCGCCACCGCACGCGCCCGCCGCCCCGCCCGCGGGGGCGCCGACGCCCGGGATGCCGTCGCGCCGGTTCGGCTGGCGACGGGCGCTGGTGCTGGCCGGGGTGGTGCTGCTGATCGCGGCCGGCGCGCTCTACATGGTCTACCAGCTGAGTGAGAGCCTGGGCGCGGAGGCGCTCCTGGTGGGCGCGGTGGCGGCGGTCCTGCCGGTGCCGGTGCTGGTCGCGTGCCTCCTGTGGCTCGACCGATACGAGCCCGAGCCGCTGCCCTACCTGGTCTTCTGCTTCGCCTGGGGCGCCTTCGTCTCCACCGCCATCTCGCTGAAGGTCAACCAGACCGGCGCGCAGATCTTCGACGACCTGGGGTTGCCCGCCGCGCTCACCGCGGTGCTCGTCGCCCCGTTCATCGAGGAGCTGACCAAGGCGGCCGGCCCGCTCCTGCTGCTGATCTTCCGGCGCCGCGAGTTCTCCGGGATCACCGACGGCCTGGTCTACTGCGGGCTCTCCGCGGTCGGCTTCGCCATGGTGGAGAACATCCTCTACCTGGGTGGCTACGGCTACCGCACCGGCGTGGAGCAGTACGGCCCGGCCACCGGCACGCAGCTGGTGATCGCGTTGTTCATCGGCCGGATCCTGCTGTTCGGCTTCGCCCACCCGCTGTTCACCTCGATGACCGGCGTCGGGCTCGGTATCGCGGCGCGTACCGCCGACCGGCGGGTACGGGTGCTCGCGCCGCTCGCCGGGCTGCTCGTGGCGATGATCCTGCACGGCACCTGGAACCTGCTGCCGACGCTGGCCCAGGCCATCGGGCAGCCGGTGATCGCGCTCTACGGCTTCATCGGCCTGATGATGCCGATCTTCTTCGCGATGGTGGGGCTGGCGATCTGGCTGCGCGCCTGGGAGGGCCGGCTCACCGAGCGGACGCTGCCCGACTACGTACGCGCGGGCTGGCTCACCCCGCCCGAGGTGGCGGCGCTGGGCAGCCTGGGCCGGCGGCACGCGGCGCGTACCTGGGCCCGGCGGGTCGCCGGTGAGGGCGGGGTACGCGCGATGCGCGGCTACCAGTTCGCCGCGACCCGGCTGGCTCTGCTGCGCGACGGGATGCGCCGGGGACTCGATCACAAGCCCGCCGAGCGGGAGCGGACGGCGCGGGAGGAACGGGAGTTGCTGGACGCGATCACCGCGTACCGGTCGTTCTTCACCGGTCGTGACCCGCAGTCGCCGGTCGGGGTCTGGGACGGTCAGCGCTACCACCTGCGGTTCCCGGACGGTTCGCAGCGCCCGGTCGAGGCGCCGGACGACCCGGTGGTGCCCATCCCGGTGGTGCTGGCCCCGCCACCCGCCTTCCCGCAGGTCGGCTACGGCCCGAGCGGTCACGGGCCGGGTGGCTGGCACGGGGGACCGGGTGCCGGGCACGGCCCGGGCGGCTGGCACGACCCGGGCGCGCCCTGGCACCCCGGACGCTGACGCCGGCGGGGGCTCGTGCGCGGCCCGGTCAGCTCATCAAGCCGGTCAGGAAGTCGCCGAGCCCCTGGGCGATGGCCATCAGCGCGGCCCCGATGCCCTTGAACACCTGCGCCGCACCGTCCGGCCGGAACGCCATGAAGTAGATCAGGAACGCGAGGAATCCCCAGGCGAGGATCTTCTTGATCACTACCGGCATGGTGTCCCTCCCCAGGGCGCGCTGAGGTGCCTGGGCTTCCCGCCGGGCAGCGCCGCAAACGGCGCCGCCGCAGAGCTGCCGGTGCCGCCGCGCAGCTACAGGTAGAGACCGGTGGAGCCGGCGGCGGCGGTCTCCACCCGCTCGGCCGCCACGGCGTGCACGTCCCGCTCGCGCAGCAGCACGTACGCCCGCCCGTGCAACTCGACCTCGGAGCGGTCGTCCGGGTCGAACAGCACCCGGTCGCCGGCCACGATCGCGCGGACGTTCGGCCCGACACCCACCGCTGTGGCCCAGGCCAGCCGCTTGCCCACGGCTGCCGTCGCGGGGATCACGATGCCGGCGGTGGAGCGGCGTTCCCCCTCGCCACCCTCGGTACGCACCAGCACGCGGTCGTGCAGCAGGCGGATCGGCAGCCCGGCGTCGAGACTCTGGTCGGCGGTCACGCGAAGACGCTACCGCGTGGCCGTCGGTCGATCCCGGTGTGGTTGGCGAGAGCGGCGGGCGGGCAATGTGTGGCCGAGTCGCCCTAGGGTGGGGCGTACGGACGTATCCTGTGCCCCCTGCGACCTGGTGGGGCTGATTTTGCCGGAGGTGCGCTTGAGCCGCTTCGAGCGGATGCGCGGACGGCTCCGCCGCGCGTACGAGTCGGGCCGGGAGACGGCCCGGACCCGGCGGGCCACCGCGGAGGCGGAGGACGCCGGAGTGGCCTCGCCCGCCGCGCCGGGGCCGCCCGCGTCGCCGGAGGCGATGGTGGTGGGCGCCGGGTCGCCGGCGGCGTTGCACTCCTCGACGGTGAGCCGGGACGACACGGAGGTGCCGCACGCGCTGCGGATCGCCGCCGCGTGGTGCTGGCGCCTGATCGTGATCGGCATCGTCACCTGGGCCCTGCTCAAGATAATCGGCACGATCAGCATCGTGATCATCCCGCTGACCGTCGCGCTGCTGCTCTCCGCGCTGCTCGCACCGGCGGTCGGCTGGCTGCTCAGGGCCCGGCTTCCCCGCTCGCTGGCGACCGCCGTGGTGCTGGTCGGCGGCCTGGCCGCGGTGGTCGGCACGCTGACGCTCGTGGTGAACGAGTTCATCAAGGGCGTACCGGAGCTGAGCCAGAAGTCCTCCGAGGGCGTCCGGCAGATCCAGGACTGGTTCAAGACCGGGCCGCTGCACCTGTCCGACAGCCAGCTCGACCGCTACATCAACGAGGCGCAGAACTGGATCAACGGCAACACCGAGCGGTTCACCAGCGGTGCGATCAGCACCGCCGCCACGCTCGCCGAGGTGCTCACCGGCACCGTGCTGGTCCTGTTCGCCACGTTCTTCTTCCTGCGCGACGGCAACAACATCTGGCGGTTCCTGGTCCGGCTGCTGCCGGTGGCCGCCCGCTGGAAGGTCGACGACGCCGGTCGCGCGTCCTGGGCGACGCTCGGTGCCTACGTGCGGGCCACAGTGCTCGTGGCCTTCATCGACGCGGTCGGCATCGGCATCTTCCTGGTGCTGTTCGACATCCCGTTCGCGTTCCCGCTGGCCGCACTGGTCTTCCTGGGCGCGTTCATCCCGATCGTCGGCGCGTTCCTGTCCGGCGTGGTGGCCGTGCTGGTGGCGCTGGTCGACAGCGGCCCGGTGACCGCCCTGATCATCCTGGGCGCGGTGATCGGCGTACAGCAGGTCGAGGGCCACGTGCTCCAGCCGCTGATCATGGGCCGCGCGGTGGCCATCCACCCGCTCGCCGTGATCATCGGCATCGCCGCCGGCGTGGTGCTCGCCGGCATCGCCGGCGCGCTCGTCGCGGTGCCGCTGATCGCCGTACTCAACACCGCGGTGCGGCGGCTCGCCGCGCGTACCGTGCCGGACACCCCGCCGGACGCGGTGGTGGTCGCCTCCCAGGCGCCCTGACCCGGCAGGACCGCCGGCGCCCGCGTCACCCCGCCCGGGGAGGCGCGGGCGTCAGCTCTTGGCGAGCCGTTCCAGCGCGCCCCGGGCCACCTCCGGCCGGGTGGTGTACCAGAACGGCGGCAGCGAACGGCGCAGGAACGGGCCGTACCCGCGGGCCGTCTCCAGCCGCGAGTCGAGCACCGCCACCACGCCCCGGTCGCCGGTGGCCCGGATCAGCCGGCCGACGCCCTGGGCCAGCCGGACCGCCGCGATGGGGACGCTCACCGCCGCGAAACCCGAGCCGCCACCGGCGTCCACCGCCGCCGCCCGCGCCGCCGCGAGCGGCTCGTCCGGGCGGGGGAACGGCAACCTGTCGATCACCACGAGCTGGCAGGCGTCGCCCGGCACGTCCACCCCCTGCCAGAGCGACATCACCCCGAACAGGCAGCTCTCCCGTACCTCGCGGAACCGGCGCACCAGCAGCGGCAGCGCCTCCTCGCCCTGGAGCAGCACCGGCAGGTCGGTCCGCGCGCGGACCAGCTCCGCCGCCTGCTGCGCGGCCCGTCGCGACGAGAAGAGCCCGAGGGTACGACCACCGAGCGCCCCGACCAGCGCCAGCAGCTCCTCACCGGCCGGTCCGGGCAGCCCGGAGACGCTGGGGCGGGGCAGGTGCGCCGCCACGTACAGGATGCCCTGCCGGGCGTAGTCGAACGGCGAGCCGACGTCGAGCGAGCTCCAGCCCGGCCCCTCGGTCGCCGGCACGGTGCCGATCGCCGCCCGGCTGCCCTCGGTGGCGGCCACCGGCGTGACCGGGGCGCGGCCCGCGGCGGCAGCGGTGGCCAGCGCGGCGGCGGCCGGGGACGGCGGGGCGGGCGGCGGCGCGTCCAGCCCCAGCGCCCGGGCCACCGTGTCGAAGCGCCCGCCCAGCGCCAGCGTCGCCGAGGTGGCGACCACCGTGCGCTCGTCGTACAGATGGGTGGCGAGCGTGCCCGCCACCGACAGCGGCGCCACCACGAGCGCCCGGCGACTGCCGTTGTCCGGCTTCTCGACCCAGGCGACGTCGTGGTCGGCCTCCTCCAGCAGCCGCTGGGCGGTGGTGGACAGCTCGTCCAGCACCGCCTTGGCCTGCTGCTTGCGTACCGGGTCGGGGTCGTCGGCCTTCACGTCGCCGATCGCCTCCAGCGCGGCCCGGGTCGCCGAGTCCAGCAGCGTGCACGCCTCGCGCAGCGCGGGTGGCAGACCGGCGGTGAGCCGACCGGCCGGCGCCTCGGCCAGCCCCACGGCGAGCGCGTCACCGGCCTCGGTGAGCCGTTCGGCCACGTCGGGGCGCAGCAGCGGCCGGGCCCGCCGGGTGGACCTGTCGATCAGCTCCGGCACCAGCTCGGCCTGGGCGGCCGACGAGACCCGGTCGGCCAGCTCGTGCGCCTCGTCCACCACGAGCAGCTTGTGCGGCGGCACGATGTGCCGCCCGGCGAGCATGTCGACGGCGAGCAGGCTGTGGTTGGTGACCACGATGTCGGCCTCGCGGGCGCGGGCCCGGGACGCCTCCGCGAAGCACTCCTGCCCGAACGGGCAGCGGCTCGCGCCGACGCACTCCCGCGCCGGCATGGACACGCTGCGCCACACCTGGTCGTCCACGCCCGGATCCAGCTCGTCGCGGTCGCCGGTGGCGGTCTCCTCGGCCCAGTCGCGCAGCCGCTGCACCTGCTTGCCCAGGCGGCCCGCCTCGCCGAGCCACTTGGTGCCCCCGTTGCCGGAGCGGGGCGCGTCGAACAGCGCGTCGTCCGGCTCGTCCTCGACCGAGCTGTCCAGCCGGGCCAGGCACAGGTAGTGGTGGCGCCCCTTCAGCACGGCGAAGGTGGGACGGCGGCCCAGCACCGGCTCGACCGCGTCGGCCAGCCTCGGCAGGTCGTGCTCGACGAGCTGGGACTGCAACGCCAGCGTGGCGGTGGAGACCACCACCGGCCCGTCCACGGTCAGGGCCGGAGCGAGGTAGGCCAGGGACTTGCCGGTGCCCGTACCGGCCTGCACCAGCAGGTGCTCACCGGTGGCGATGCTGCGCTCGATCGCCTCGGCCATCTGCTGCTGACCCGGCCGGGCCGCGCCGCCCGGTACCGCGCCCACCGCGGCGGTCAGCAGCTCCCCGGCACCGGCGCGGCCACTGCGGCGCTTCTTCGGGACGGCCGGGCCGGTGGCGGTGCGGGACGGTGTCACCGTGCGACCGTACCCGCCGGCACCGACGGGGGTCCGGCCGCTCCGGCGGCGTGGCGGGACGGCGGGTCGCGTCCGGTTACCTCCCGATCGCGTGGCGTGGCCGGAATCGGTTAGGGTGCCAGGCATGCCGAGCGACGTGGTCCGCGTGATCTACCGCAAGTACGACGGCAGCGCCCACCGCGACTACCCGGCCCGCCGGCTCGCCGAGGACGACCTCGGCGTCTGGCTCGGCGTCCCCGCCGGCACCGAATCCGTCTACCACGGCCGCCCGTCGGTCGAGCAGATCCCGTTCGTCCTGCTGGTGCCGCACCACGGCTGGTGGACCGGCATGTTCAACCCGCCGCCGCGCACCAGCGAGGTCTACTGCGACATCGCCACCCCGGCCCGCTGGGACGGCGAGGAGACCGTCCACCTGATCGACCTCGACCTGGACGTGGTGCGCCGCCGCGAGACCGGCCTGGTCGAGCTGCGCGACGAGGACGAGTTCGCCGTGCACCGGGCCCGCTGGGGCTACCCGGAGGACGTGGTCACCGAGGCCGAGGCCGCGTCCCGCTGGCTGCTCGGCGCGCTCGGCGACGGCACCGAGCCGTTCGCCACGTCGTACCGGAAGTGGCTGGCGCTGGTGGTCTGAGCCGGCCTCACCAGCGCGGCGGCCAGACGGCCTCCGGCCCCAGCGGCGGCAGGTCGCTCACCTTGTCCGGGTTGAGCTGGTTGAACACGCCGGTGACCCGCCCCTCGTGGACCGCGAACGAGGTGACCATGCGGATGGCCCGTCCGTCCCGGTGGAAGAACTCCGTCTGCCATCCCAGCGTCCCGTCCACCAGGACCGGCCGGCCGCGCAGGCCACCCCGCTGCCGGGCCTGGCCGTACAGGCCGAGGAGCAGGCGGGCGACCGAGTCGACGCCGACCACCGGCCGGCGCCCGGCCGGGAAGTGACCGCCGGCGTCGCCGATCGACACGACGTCCGGGGCGAGCACGCGGACCAACTGCTCCAGCTCACCCGACTCCACCGCGGCGGCGAACGCGGCGAGCACCCGCCGCTGCTCGGCGACGTCGGCGCTGTGCCGGGGCGCGTCCGGCCCGTGCACCGCCCGGCGGGCGCGCGACGCCAGCTGACGGGCCGCCTCCGGCGTCACCGCGAGCACGTCGGCCACGTCGGAGAACGGCACCGCGAACACGTCGTGCAGCACGAACGCGACCCGCTGCTCCGGCGTCAGCCGTTCCAGCACCACCAGCAGCGCGGTGCCGAGCTGATCGGCCCGTACCGCCCGCTCGGCCGGGTCGGGCGCGAACCCGTCCGCCGCCGGCACCGCGGTCACCATCGGCTCGGGGAGCCACTGACCGGGGTACGCCTCCCGGCGCACCCGCGCGGAGCGGAGCACGTCCAGGCAGATCCGGGAGCAGGTGGTGATGAGCCAGCCCCGCAGATCGCGTACGCGGGCGCGCTCCCCCGGGTCGCTCAGCGCGCCGGAGAAGCGCAGCCAGGTCTCCTGCACCGCGTCCTCGGCCTCGCTGCGGCTGCCCAGCATCCGCTGCGCCACCGCCAGGAGACGCCCTCGTTCCGCCTCGAACTCCCCCGCAAGCTCCTCCACTCACCCATTCTCCCGCCCCCGAGCCCGTCACGGCACCCCGCCCACCCTCGCTGATCTTGCACTTGCCGCCCCGGCGAACGGTGCTTTCCGGGCGTACCGGGGACCGGAACCGCAAGATCAGCGGGCCGAGGTGGGACGGCGGGGCGAGCGGGGACGGGCTCCGGGGGTGAGGATCGGGGGATGAGTGAGGTGGTGGGGCCCGCGGGCGGGTCGATGCGCGAGTTGCTTCGGGTGGCGTCCGGGGCGGTGGATCTGGAGGCGATCGACCCCCGGTCGACGCCAGGGCTGCCGGCGGCGGCCGGGCGCGGGCCGGCGCGTAAGGAGTGGGCGCGGGCCCAGGTCGAGCTGGTCGGCGCGGAACTGGGGCGACAGCAGGAGATGCTGTACGCCTCGGCGCAGGGCGCCGCCGGACCGGGCAGCGCCACCAGCGCGCCGGCGCAGGCGGACGCCGGGCTCGGCGGTGACCGGCCGCGCCGGGTGCTGCTGGTGCTCCAGGCGATGGACTGCGGCGGCAAGGACGGCACGGTCAAGCGGGTGGCCGGCGCGATGAACCCGCTCGGGCTGCACATCCGCTCGTTCGGGCCGCCGACCGAGGAGGAGTTGCGGCACGACTTCCTGTGGCGGGTACGCCGTGCGCTGCCGCCACCCGGGTACGTGGGCGTGTTCAACCGCTCGCACTATGAGGACGTGCTGATCGCCCGCGTCGAAGGGCTGGTCGACGAGGCGACCTGGCGATCCCGGTACGCGATCATCAACGACTTCGAGCGGGAACTGACCGAGCAGGCGGTCACAGTGGTGAAGGTCATGCTGCACATCTCGTACGACGAGCAGGGCGAGCGACTGATGGAGCGGCTCACCGACCCGACGAAGTTCTGGAAGTACAACGTGAGCGATCTGGACACCCGGGGACGCTGGGGCGACTACCAGGCCGCGTACGCCGAGGCTCTGGAGCGTTGCGGCACGGACGCCGCGCCCTGGTTCGTGGTGCCGGCGGACCGCAAGTGGTACCGGGACTGGGCGGTCGCCCACCTGCTGCGGGAGACGTTCGACGGGTTGGATCTGGGGTATCCGCCTGCCGATTTCGACGTCGAACGGGAGCGTGACCGGTTACGGAGCCAGCGCCGTCAGTGATCAGGTGAACGGAAGGTGAACGAGCGGTGAATCGGGCCTGACCAGGGGTGGGCCGATCGAAAGTGGGTTCGGCGCGGTCCCTAGCATGCGCAGAGCAGACGCCCGGGGGGCGACGGCCACCCTTCCACCGACACGACGAGGTCCGTGCTGTGAAGTTTTCCTTCCGTCCCACCGAGGGCGCCTTCTACGAGCTCTTCACCAGGGCTGCGCAGAACCTGGTGAAGGGGACCGACCTGCTCAACGAGCTGGGTCTGCCCGGCGCCGACGTGCAGTCGATCAGCGAGCGGCTGACCGACATCGAGCACGACAGCGACCAGATCACGCACGAGCTGTACAAGAAGATCAACTCCACCTTCATCACGCCGTTCGACCGGGAGGACATCTACCGGCTGGGCTCGCTGCTCGACGACGTGATGGACCACCTGGAGGCGGTCGGCAACCTGCTCTACCTGTACGGCCTGACCAAGCTCCCGTCGCTGCCCCGTGAGCTGCACGAGCTGGTGAACGTGCTCGACCTGCAGGCCAAGCTCACCGCCGAGGCGATGCCCCGGCTGAAGTCGATGAAGGATCTCGAGGACTACTGGATCGAGTGCAACCGGCTCGAGAACGACGGCGACCAGGCGTACCGGATGCTGCTGGTACGCCTCTTCTCCGGTGAGTACGACGCGCTCACGGTGCTGAAGATGAAGGAGGTGGCCGACGAGCTGGAGGCCGCCTGCGACGCCTTCGAGCACGTGGCCAACACCGTCGAGACCATCGCGGTCAAGGAGTCCTGATCCAGTGACACCCGAACTCATCGCCGTGCTGGCGGTGATCGCGGTCGCCATGGCGTTCGACTACACGAACGGCTTCCATGACGCGGCCAACGCGATCGCCACCAGCATCTCGACGCGGGCGCTGACCCCCCGGATCGCGCTCGCGCTGGCCGCCGTCGGCAACTTCGTCGGCGCGCACTTCGGCGCCGGGGTGGCCAAGACGGTCGGCGACGGGCTGGTGACGTTGCCGACCGGGGTGGAGAGCCTCGGCGTGGTCTTCGCCGGCGTGCTCGGCGCGATCATCTGGAACCTGATCACCTGGTACTTCGGCCTGCCGTCCTCGTCCTCGCACGCCCTCTTCGGCGGCCTGGTCGGCGCGACCCTGTTCGCCGCCGACGGCATCGTCCAGTGGGGCACCATCATCGAGAAGGTCCTCGTCCCGATGGTGCTCTCGCCGGTGGTCGGCCTGATCCTCGGCTTCCTGGTGATGCTGGCGATCATGTGGCTGTTCCGGAAGGGGCAGCCCGGCAAGCTCAGCCGCGGCTTCCGGTGGGCGCAGACCGCGTCCGCCGCCGCCATGTCGGTCGGCCACGGCATGCAGGACGCCGCCAAGACCATGGGCATCATCGTGCTCGCGCTCTACACGGGCGGTTTCCAGGAGAGCAAGACGCACATCCCGGGCTGGGTCTTCTGGACCTCCGCCGCGATGCTGGCGGCGGGCACGTACGCGGGCGGCTGGCGGATCATCCGGACGCTCGGCCGGAAGATCATCGACCTCGGCCCGGCGGAGGGCTTCGCGGCCGAGACCGTGGCCAGCGCGGTGCTCTACTTCAACGCGCTGGTGCTGAAGGCGCCGATCTCCACCACGCACACGATCACCTCGGCGATCATGGGTGTGGGCGCGACGAAACGGCTCTCCGCGGTGCGGTGGAACGTGGCGGGCAACATCGTGATCGCCTGGATCATCACGTTCCCGGCCGCCGCCGCGATCGCCTGCCTCGCGTACCTGCTGGTCCGGCCCCTGTTCTGATCTCCGCGCGCTGACGTCGAGGGGTTCCCCGCCGCGGCGGGGAACCCCTCACGCGTAGGAGACGCCGATCCGGGCCTTGATGTCGTCGATCAGGCCCATCACCTCGAGCGTGGCGGCGTGCGGCACCAGCGGGCTCTCGGTCAGCCCGGCCGCCAGGCAGCGCTGCACCTCGATCGCCTCGTACTGGTAGCCGCCGCCGGTCAGGTCCGCCGGGATGGTCTCCGGCTCGGCGCCGGCCCGGTGCAGCACCACGTGCGCGGGCCGGAAGAACAGCTCGGGCAGGTCGATCCGGCCGGTCGTGCCGGTGGTCGACGCGGTGATCGCGGTTGCGCCGACCATGCCGCAGCTGAGCGTCGCCACCGCGCCGGAGTCCCATCCGAGCACCATGCCGGTGTTCTCGTCCACCGCCTCCGGGGTCAGCTTCGCCCACGCCTGCACGTGCTGCGGCACGCCCAGCACCAGGTGGGCCAGGCTCAGCGGATAGACGCCGAGGTCGAGCAGCGCGCCGCCGCCGAGCGTACGAGCCCGCATCCGGTGCTCCGGCGGGAACGGCCCGGCCACGCCGAAGTCCGCCCGTACGTGCGTCACCTCACCGATCGCGCCGTCCCGGATCAGCTCCAGCACCCGCAGGATCAGCGGGTTCGTCCGCATCCACATGGCCTCCATGAGGAACAGACCCCGGGCGCGGGCTGTCTCCACCAGTTCGGTGGTGGTCGGCAGGTCCAGCGTGCACGGCTTCTCCACCAGCACGGCCTTGTCACCGGCCAGGCACGCCAGCGCCGCCTCGTGGTGCGCCGCGTGCGGGGTGGCCACGTAGATCGCGTCCAGGTCCGGGTCCGCGGCCAGGTCCGCCCACGAGGCGTACGCCCGCGGCACGTCGTGCCGGCGCGCGAACAGTTCGGCGCTCTCCCGGGTACGCGAGCCGACGGCGACCAGTTCGGCGTCCGGCACCAGCCGCAGGTCCTCGGCGAAGCGGGCGGCGATGTTTCCGGTGGCCAGGATTCCCCAACGCGTCATGCCCGGCACGCTATCCCCTGCCGCTTCGGGACCGGCAGGGTGATCCACCCGTCGGGACGACTCAGCGGTACGCCCCGGCGGCGCGGGCGGCCCGCTCGATCATCGCCCGCCGCGCCGTCAGCGTCGGCTGGTCGGGTTCCAGGTGCGCGTACTCTGCCCAGGCCCCGGTCGAGCCGTCGAGCTCCTCCCGTAGGACGTCGGCGTGCCCCGCGTGCCGGCTGGTTTCGGTCAGCACGTGGACCATGACGTTGAACAGCTTGACGTCCGGGCGGGGCCACCACGGCACGTGGCCGGGAGCGTCGATGGCGAGGGCGTCGATCGTCGCGTCCGCGTGCTCGGCCGCCCGCCGGTAGCGGCCGATCACCTCCTCGCGGGTCTCGTGCTCGGTCGCCCACATGTCGGTGCCGTCCGGATCCGGGTCGTCCCACCGGGGCAGCGGCTCCGGGAACGGCCTGCCGAACACCTCGCCGAAGTACCGGGCCTCGCCGAACGACAGGTGCTTGACCAGGCCGAGCAGGTTGGTGCCGGACGCGGTCAGGGGACGGCGCACGTCGTACTCGGACAGTCCGTCGAGCTTCCACAGCATCGCCTCGCGGATCTGGCGCAGGTCGTTGTGCAGATACTGCTTCGCGAAGTCGTCGATCACAGGTCACCACCCTGCCAGGCGTGGCCGGCCGCCGTAGCCCCGTGCGGGGAGGGGTGCCTCCCACGGTCCCTGCCGCTGATCCCTTCGAACCGTCCACCTGACGTCGGACGGCGAACACGGAGTGTGCAGATTGCACACCGTCACGGCGGTTGTCCGTCCACTCGTCAGAGTCAAGTGTCCATAAGGGACTAACCGGACATAAGCCCGCCCTGCTCTCGGCTCAATGGGTTCCCCTCGGCCCCCTTTGCTCTGCAGCCTCTGGCGCACCGCCTGCGGAGGGTGACCGTTGCGGATTCGGCTGCAGAGCAAAGGCGGCGGAGGAGTGTCTCCTGGTCGGGCGAGAAAACTACACAGGGTGATCGACCGCCCGCTTGTGGGGCGCGGATCCCGCGTGTGCCGGCGAGCACGACCGGACTGCCGACCGTCTCCATGCCCGGCACGCCATCCCGGAGGAGGGCGGCGGCATCGGGCGGCGGGGCGGCGTCGCCCGTTACGGCACTAGGCTCGGGCGCATGACGATCGACGGCTTCGCCGCACCCCCCGCCCTGGTGGAGCACGCCCGCCGATTCCGGTCCGAGGGCGCCGTACCGGCCGTGCCCCGGGTCGCCGCCACCGTGCTCCTGCTCCGCCCGGCCGGCGACGGGTTCGAGGTCTACATGATCCGCCGGGTGGCGGCGATGACCTTCGGCGGCATGTACGCATTCCCCGGCGGCGGGGTGGACCGCTCCGACTCGGAGGCGCATCTCGGCTGGGCCGGCCCGGACCCGGCGGCGTGGGGGGAGCGGCTCCGGCTCGACCCGGCCGCCGCGCAGGCGGTGGTCTGCGCCGCCGCCCGCGAGGTCTTCGAGGAGGCGGGCGTGCTGCTCGCCGGCCCGGACCCCGGCACGGTGGTCGGCGACGTGAGCGGCTACGACTGGGAGACGGCCCGGCAGGATCTGGAGGGACGGCGCGTCGGCTTCGCGGACCTGCTGGCCGGGAGGGGCCTCACGCTCCGGTCCGACCTGCTGCTGCCGTGGAGCCGGTGGATCACCCCGGAGTTCGAGCCGCGCCGCTTCGACACGTACTTCTTCGTCGCCCTGCTGCCCGAGGGGCAGCGGACCCGGGACGTCTCCGGCGAGGCCGACCACACGCTGTGGCTGCGCCCGGCGGACGCGCTGGCCCGCGCGGAGGCCGGCGAGCTGACCATGCTGCCGCCGACCATGGTGACGCTCGCCGAGGTCGCCGCCGCGGGCGACCTCGACGGCGTGGCGCGGGATGCGGCAGAGCGCGACCCGGGTACGCCGATCCTGCCGTACATCGAGGGACTGGACGGCGCCGAGCCGCGCTTCCTGCTGCGCTGACGCCGCTCAGCCGAAGCGGCCGGTGATGTAGTCCTCGGTCTTCTTCTGGGCCGGGTTGCTGAAGATCTTCTGAGTGTTGTCGTACTCGATCAGGCGGCCCGGGTCACCGGTCTTCTCGATCGAGAAGAAGGCGGTCCGGTCCGACACACGGGCGGCCTGCTGCATGTTGTGCGTGACGATGATGATGGTGAACTTGTCCTTGAGCTGGAACATCAGATCCTCGATGGCCAGCGTCGAGATCGGGTCCAGCGCTGAGCACGGCTCGTCCATCAGCACCACCTGCGGCTCGACAGCGATGGTGCGGGCGATGCAGAGCCGCTGTTGCTGACCGCCGGACAGACCCGCGCCGGGCTTGCCGAGGCGGTCCTTCACCTCGTCCCACAGGTTCGCCGAGCGGAGCGCCTTCTCGGCCGCCTCCTCCAGGATCGTCTTGCGCCGGACGCCGTTGAGTCGCAGGCCCGCCACCACGTTCTCGAAGATGCTCATGGTGGGGAACGGGTTCGGCCGCTGGAAGACCATGCCGATCATCCGGCGGACCGCCGTGACGTCCACGTCGCGGTCGTAGATGTCCTGGTCGTCGATGGTGAGGCTGCCCTCGACCCGGGCGCCGGGCAGCACCTCGTGCATCCGGTTGATCGACCGCAGGAACGTGGACTTGCCGCAGCCGGACGGCCCGATCAGGGCGGTGACGGTCTTCGGCTCGACGGTCAGGTTGATGTTCTCGATCGCCTTGAACCCGCCGTAGTAGGCGGTCACGTTCGTGGCTTCGATGCGCTTGGCCATGGTGGCGGTACCTCCGGGGTTCATCGGGCGAGCCGGTTACGACGGGCCAGCAGCTTCGCCGCGACGGTGAGGACGAGGACGAGGGCGACCAGGGTCAGCGCCGCGGTCCACGCCCGTGCCGGCGAGTACTTCGACGCCTCACCGGCCTGCTGGTAGACGAAGAGGGCCAGCGACGACTGGTTGTTCTCGAACGGGTTGAAGTTGATCGCCGCGCCGCCGCCGGCGACGAGCAGCACCGGCGCCGTCTCACCGGCGGCCCGCGCGATGGCGAGCATGATGCCGGTGACGATGCCGGGCAGCGCGGTCGGCAGCACGACCCGCAGGATGGTCTTCCACTTCGGTACGCCCAGGGCGTACGCGCCCTCGCGCAGCGGTGCGGGCACCAGCCGGAGCATCTCCTCGGTGGAGCGGACCACTGTGGGCAGCATCAGCACGCTCAGCGCCAGCGCGGCGGCGAAGCCGGAGAAGCCCGGTCGGCCGTCGTTGAACCACGGCGACACGATCAGCACCCAGAAGGCCAGCACGAACAGGCCGGTGACGATCGACGGGATGCCGGTCATGACGTCCACGAAGAAGCGGATGGTGAACGCGAACCGGCCCCGGCCGTACTCGACGATGTAGATCGCGCAGAGCACGCCCAGCGGCACCGTGATCAGCGTGGCGATGCCGACCTGCTGCAACGTGCCGACGATCGCGTGGTACGCGCCGCCGTTGGCGTCCCGCGACCCGATGTTGTTCATCGAGGTGCCGAAGAAGTTCGCGTCCAGTCGCTCGGAGCCCTTGCTGACCAGCGTCCAGACCACCGACGCGAGCGGCAGCACGGCGAGCACGAACGCGGAGTGGATCAGCGCGCTCCAGGTGCGGTTGCGGGCCGACCGGCGGCCCTCCACCGCGTTCGCCGCGACGAAGAGACCGGCCAGGTAGAGCAACGCGCCGACCACCACGACCAGGACCGGGCCGCCGATGCCGGCGCCGTACACCAGGGCCGCCGCGATCAGCAGCGCCGCGACGGCGATGACCGGAGCGGCGTACGCGGGAAGTCGCCTCGCCCGCAGCGTGGCCGGCTGGGCCGGCGGGCGCGGGCGGCGGGGGGTGTGGGTGGTGGTCATGCGGCCGACTCCGTGAACTCGCGCCGCCGGTAGATGATCGCCCGCGCGGTGATGTTGACGATCAGCGTGATCGCGAACAGCACCAGGCCGGAGGCGATGAGTGCGCCCCGGCCGGTGTCGTTCGCCTCGGCGAACCGGTTGGCGATGTTGGCGGCGATCGAGTTGCCGCCACTCTGCAGGATGTTGAACGAGATGGCGTACGTCGAGCCGAGCGTGAGCGCCAGCGCGATGGTCTCGCCCAGTGCCCGGCCCAGGCCGAGCATCACCGCGGCGATGACTCCCGGCCGCCCGTACGGCAGGACCGCGGTGCGGATCATCTCCCAGCGGGTGGCGCCGAGCGCGAGCGCTGCCTCCTCGTTCGCGGTCGGGGTCTGCCGGAACACCTCGCGGGACAGCGAGGTGACGATCGGCAGCACCATGATGGCGAGCACCACCGAGCCGAGCAGGATCGAGTTGCCGTACGGGCCGTCGCCGAAGATCGGGATCCAGCCGAAGTACCTGTTCAGCCAGGCGGACAGGTCGGCCACCGGCTGGGCGAAGTAGTCCCGGCCCCAGAGGCCGAAGACCACGCTCGGCACGGCTGCGAGCAGGTCGATCAGGAAGCCCAGGGCGTTGCCGAGCCGCCGGGGCGCGTAGTGCGACAGGTACAGGGCGATGCCCAGCGCGACCGGCACCGCCATGAGCAACGCCAGCAGCGAGCTCAGGACGGTGCCGAAGGCGAGCGCGCCGATGCCGAACTGCGGCGGGTCGTCGTTCGGGAACCAGCCCTCGAACGTCCAGAACGACTCGGTGTTGGCCCGCAGCGCCGGGACGGCCTTGGCGATCAGGAAGATCGCGATGGCCGCGATGACCACCAGGACCGTGGTGCCGGCCGCCAGGGTCAGGCCGCGGAACGCCCGTTCCGCGCCGAAGGCGCGGGCCCGGGGGAGGGCACCGCCGCCGCCGAGGCCACCGTCGGGGCGGCCCGGGTTACCGGGGCGCTCGGCCACACGCGCCGAGGCACCGGCGGGTCGCTCGTGACTCGTGGTCACGGGGTTCCCGCCGGTGCCGGCGTGGGCCGAGCGGTGAGGGGTGTCACCCATCTGCTCGCTCGCTTCGTGTTGAGGAGGTGTCGGTCAGAGCGTCAGGAGAGGCTCTTGACCGCGGCCTCGACCTTGGTGCGGACGGTCTCGGGCAGCGGCGCGTAGCCCAGCTCGACGAGCTCCTGCTGCCCCTCGGCGCTGGCGGCGTGGCCGAGCAGGCCCTTGACCAGCGGCAGCTTGTCGGCGGCGAGGCCCTTGCTGCAGACGATCTCGTAGGTCGCCAGGACGATCGGGTACGCCCCGGCCTCCTTGGTGTTGTAGTCGATCGACATCTTCAGGTCGTTGCCCTGACCCTCGAACTTGGCGCCGGCGATGGTCTTGCCGGCCGAGTCGCCGGTCAGCTCGACGAACTCGCCGTTGCCGTTCTTGATCTTCGCCATCTTCAGGTCGGAGTTCTCGGCGTACGACCACTCGACGTAGCTGATGGTGCCGTCGGTGCTCTTGACCTTGCTGGCCACACCGTCGGACTTGGCAGCGCCGACGCCGCCCGGGGCCTTCCACGCCTTGGAGTTGCCGAGCGTCCAGTCCGCCTCGGCGGTCTTGGAGAGGTACTTGGTGAAGTTGTCGGTGGTGCCCGACTCGTCGGAGCGGTGCACCGCCTGGATCGCGGTCGACGGCAGCTTGGCGTCCGGGTTGTCGGCCTTGATCGCCGGGTCGTCCCACTTGGTCACCTTGCCGGCGAAGATCTTCGCCAGGGTGGCCGGGCTGAACTGGAGGTTGTCCGCGCCGCTGACGTTGTAGACGACAGCGACCGGGCCGATGACCATGGGCAGGTTGAGCGCCTGGCCGCCGGTGCACTTGGTGTCGGCCTGCGGCTGCTCCTCCGGCTTGAGGGCGGAGTCCGAGCCGGCGAAGTCGGCGGTGCCGGCGATGAACGCCTGGATGCCGGCGCCCGAGCCGCTGGGCTCGTAGTTGATCGTGGTGCCGGCGCACTTCTGCTGGTACGCCTTGATCCACTCGGCCATGGCGTTCTTCTGGGCGGAGGAGCCCTGCGCGTTCAGCGTGCCTGTCGCGCAGTCCACCGCGGCGGTGGAACCGGAGGCGCCGGCCGGCTCGTTGTTGTCCGAGCCGCAGGCGCTGAGACCGAGAACCGCGGTAAGAGCGAGACAGGCGATGGCGCCGTGCCGCTGGAGCTTCACTTCAGGGGTTTCCCTTCACGTCTTTGGTCAGGTCGCCCGGAGTGCCGGGGGCCGGCGCTGACCGGCTGACACGAAAGGTAGGAGGGCCAGGTGGACGGTTCGCCGGACGCAAGTGAACGCGCGGTGAACACGTTCAGCCGACGAGGTGGCCGTACGCTGAGGAAGGGCTGTCCATTTCGTGAACTAGCAGCCCGGCATCGCCTTTGTGGCGATTTTCCCGGGTAGGTGAGCGCTCAGCCGAGCTGGTAGTTGACGTGCGCGGACCAGCGTGCGAAGCCCAGCCGCTCGTAGAGCGCGACCGCGGCGCTGTTGCTCTCGTCCACGTAGAGCATCACCCGGTCCAGCCCGCGCTGGTCGCGCAGGTGGGTCAGGCCGGCGGCGGTGAGCACCCGGCCGAGGCCGCCCCGGTGCGCGGACGGGTCGACACCGAGCACGTAGACCTCGCCGATGCCGGCCGAGCCCGGCCGTTCGTGCACCTTGGTCCAGTGGAAGCCGAGCAGCCGCCCGGTGGCGGAGTCGACGGCGAGCAGGAACCCGGCCGGGTCGAACCACGGTTCGGCGATGCGGACCCGCAGATCGTCCAGCGTCCACCTGCCCTGCTCGGGATGCTGGGCGAAGGCGGCGTTGTTCACCGCCAGCCAGGCCTCGTCGTCCTCGCCGGGACGGAACGCGCGCAGCGTCACGCCGTCCGGCACGACCGGCGCCGGCAGTTCGGCGGTGAGTGGACGGCGCATCTGCCAGAGCACGCGCGCCCGGGAGAAGCCCAGGTCGACGGCGAGCGCGGCGGCCGACGGGTGGTCGCCGTGCGCCCAGGCGCGCAGCGGTCCGGGCGCGGCGGCCACCACGTCACGGGCCAGCGCACGGCCGGAACCCCGCCGCCGGTACGCCGGGTGCACGACCATCTCCACGCCGACGCCCTCGGCCGGGGCGGTGGTGTCGAGGTGCGCGTACCCGGTGAGAGTGCCCTCGGTGGTCCGGGCGGTGAGGTGCACGGCGGGCGCCTCGGGGTCGCGCAGCCGCAGCAGCACGTGCTCGTCGAGCGGGTCGGCGCCGTCGGCGTCTCCGGCGGCGCGGGCCAGCGCCAGCACCTCGGCGACCTCGCCCGGCGTCAGCCGGTCCGCCCGGTCGATCCCGTCGGCCGCGGGACCACTCGTCGGCTCGGTGCTGCTCATCTGAGTCACGGTAGCGGTCGGCGGGCCCCGGTTCGCGCCGGACGGCGACGGCGATCGGTGGCGCTCGTCACGGGGTGCCGACGGGCATCGGCTCCAACTCGAACCGGGTCAGCAGTTCGGGCAGGAGTTGCTGCAACGCGCTGACGGTGCCGGAACGGTCCCCGCCCGCGTCGTGCATGAGGACGATCGCCCCCGGCCCCATCTGGGTGCGGATCCTCGTCTCGATGGCGAGCGCGCCCGGCGCCCGCCAGTCCGACGGGTCCACGCTCCAGTGCAGCGGGGTGAGGCCCAGGTCGGCGCAGGCCGAGATCACCGGGCGCGTCCAGGCCCCGCCCGGCTGGCGGTAGTACGCGATCCGCGCGTCCGGCGCGGCGGCCAGGATCGCGTCGTTCGTGCGCAGGATGTCGGCCCGGATCGTCGCGGGGGACCGCTTGCCCAGGTCGACGTCGTGCTCCCAGGAGTGGTTGCACAGGGTGTGGCCCTCGGCAACGATCGACCGGACCAGGTCCGGATGGGCTTCGGCGTTCTCGCCGACGACGCAGAACGTCGCCTTCACGCCGTACTGCGCCAGCAGCGCGAGCACCTGCGGCGTCCAGCGGGGATCGGGTCCGTCGTCGAAGGTCAGCGCGACCCGGGACGAGCCGGTGACGACCAGGCTGCCGTACGGACCGTCTCCGTCGGGCTCGACCGGGGCGGCGTCCGGCGCGGCGTCGGGGCTCGGCCGGGCGCTGGCCCGGCCCCCGGGGAAGTCCGTGCTGGGCGGTTGGTCGGCGTAGCGGGGCCCGTTGAGCGCCGTGGTGGCGCCGGCGTTCGACGGGGGCTGTTCCGGCACCAGGCTGCGGCCCAGCGCGAACGCCGAACCGAGCAGACCGGCCAGTACGACGGTCACGAGCCCGGCGGCGCGTAGCGTCGAGCCTCGCATCAGCGGCACCGGCCGTTCGTCGCCCCCGTGTTCACCGCGCGCACCGTCGCCCCCTTAGCCCGACAATTCCGGCAGCCAGGATATGGCTGACTGATCGGGCAAAAAGGGCATACGCGAGAAATGCCCTCTAGCGGGGTGGGGTGGGGGCGGTCAGACCGGGAGCGGGGCGGGCTCCGACTCCGGCAGTGAGCGCGACGGCGGGACGACGAACTTGTAGCCCACCTGGCGGACGGTGCCGATCATCGACTCGTACTCCGAGCCGAGCTTGGCGCGCAGCCGCCGCACGTGCACGTCCACCGTGCGGGTGCCGCCGAAGTAGTCGTAGCCCCAGACCTCGCGCAGCAGTTGGTCCCGGGTGAACACCCGCCCCGGGTGCTGGGCCAGGAACTTCAACAGCTCGAACTCCTTGTACGTGAGGTCGAGCGGCCGGCCCTTCAGCTTGGCGGCGTACGTGTCCGGGTCGATGTTCAGCTCGCCGGCCCGGATCGAGCCGCCGGCGCCCGCGGTGGCGTTGCTGAGCCGGCCCACGGCGAGCCGCAGCCGGGCCTCCACCTCGGCCGGCCCGGCGCCGGCCAGGATCACGTCGTCGACGCCCCAGTCCGCGTTGAGCGCGATCAGCCCGGCCTCGGTGACGACCGCGACGAGCGGCACACCGAGCCCGGTGGCGTGCAGCATCCGGCAGGTGGCGCGCGCCTCGCTCAGCTCGGAACGGGCGTCGACCAGGACGGCGTCCGGGGTCGGGCCGGAGACCAGCGTGCGGACGTCGCGGGGTGCGGTGCGAACCGAGTGCGGCAGCAGGTCGAGTGCCGGCAGCACCGCCGACGGCTCGCCGGCCCGCGCGGTCACGAGCAGCAGGAGCTCCACGATCACCTCCGTCCCGGCGGCCCTCCGGCCGCGCGCGACCAGCGACACGCCCGGGTGCGGGCGGCACTGTGAACTTGCGTGGGTCCCGGCGTCGTCGACGGGCGGGTAACGGCCTGAGCGTAACCGATGGACCGGCCGTCACCTTCGTGCGATTTACCGTTTGCCCTTTCTGCCCTCGATCGCGGCGCAGGTTTTAACGTCGCCGAAACCGGGACCTCCGCCGAGCCGCCCGGGTCTGGCACGATCGGGGCGTGTTTCCCTCCACCTCGCGCGACACCGGTCGTGACTCGTGGGCCGACGAGCCGCCCACCGGGTCGTCCGCCCCCGCCCGTGGCCACCCGCCCGCCCCGCGCACCGGCCCCGCGGACGAGGAGGGTGACCGGCCGGAACGCAAGGGTCCGCGCCGGCTGCGCAAGGGCGGCCCCGGCCGGCGTCCCGACGACGAGTCCGACGAGGAGCCCGAGGAGGAGGTGCCTCCGGTCCCGGTCCGCCGCCCGCTGGCGCTCACCGTCGCCGGCTTCGCCGCGCTGCTCGGCGTCGGCCTGGTGCTCGGCGCGCAGACCTCGGGCCCGGGGCACCGGCTGCCGTTCGCCGCGATCATCTTCGGCGTACAACTGCTGTTCGTGCTGGCCTGGACGATGGCCATGCGGCCGCCCGCGCTGCTCGTCGTCGCGCTCGTCAGCGCCGCGACGGCGGCGATCGCCGACGTCGCCGCCGTGCAGTCGGACATCGCCGGCCTGGCCCCGCTCGGCTACGCCGCCGCAGCCGGATTCCTGCTCGCCGTGCTGGGGCAGCTCGTCCGGCGGGTGGACCGGGTCCGGGTGACCGACTCGCTCGGCGGCACCCTGCTCATCGTGGTGGGCGTGGTCGCCTTCGGCACGCTCGTCGTGCTCAGCCGGATCCCCAAGGGCACCCAGGCGATCACGGTCTGCCTCACCGCCGCCGGGGTGGCGTTGCTCGTCGCCCGGCTCACCGACGCGGTGGCGCCGTGGCCCCGGCTCGCCCCGCAGGTGCCGCGCGGCGCGGCGGGCGTGGTCGTCGGCGCCATGCTCGGCACGCTCACCAGCGCCGTGCTCGGCAGCTACCTGGTCGGTTTCACCCCGACGAGCGCCGCCCTGGTCGGAGTGGTCAGCGCGGCCACCGCCGTCCTGGCCGACCTCGCGGTGGGGTACGCCGAGGCGGGCCGGCTGATGGCCGGTGAACCGCCGACGATGTGGGTGGCCCGGCACATGCAGGGTCCGCTGGGCGGGTTCGCGCTGGCCGCGCCCGCCGCGTACGCCATGTGCGTGCTGTTCCTCTGACGCGGTTGGGGAGGATTCGCCTCGGGTAAGTACGGTTGCGCCGCGAGGCGCGGTGACGGCGGCGAGGACTGGAGGCGGCGTGGCAGAGGCGTATCCGGCGGAGGGCCGACCCCGGCGACGGGGCCGGAAGGTGCTGATCGGCTTCCTCGTCCTGCTGCTGGTTCTGGCCGGTCTGCTCGTCGTCGCCGACCGGGTCGCGGCCGGCGTGGCCGAGCGCGCCATCGCCGACCAGGTCCGGCAGGAGATCGCCAAGCAGGACGCGCAGTCCGCCGCGCCGCAGGTCGAGGTGGGTGGCTTCCCGTTCCTCACCCAGGTGCTCGACGGCCGGTACGAGCGCATCTCGATCCAGCTCACCGACGTGCGCGGCGACGTGCAGGGCGACGCGGTCGAGGTGCCGAGGCTGGACGTGGACGCGCGCAACGTGACCGCCTCGCTGGACACGCTGCGCTCCGGCCGGGGCGACGTGGTGGCCGAGAGCGTGGACGGGCGGGGCACCGTCACCTACGAGAGCCTGGCCAAGCTGCTGGACCGTCCCGGGCTGACGCTGGGCGAGCGCAACGGCAAGCTCGCCGTCACCGCCCCGGTGGACGTCCTCGGCATCAAGCTCACCGTCAACGGCACGGCCGACGTCACGGTGGCCGGCAACAAGGTGGCGTTGCGCTTCAACGACCTCACCGCCGACGGTCTGCCGAACGTGCCGCTGGCCCGGGCCGCGCTGACCCGGTACGCGCAGGGCATCTCGATCGACGTGCCGCTGCCGGAGCTGCCGTTCCAGCTCAACCTGCGCAAGGTGGAGCCGAAGCCGGAGGGTCTGGTGGTCACGGCGGATGCGGCGAACGTGCCGATCAACTCCGCCGGCTGACAGGCCGGCCTGCCGTCAACTCCGCCGGCTGACAGGCCGGCCTGCCGTCAACTCCGCCGGCTGACAGGCCGGCCTGCCGTCAACTCCGCCGGCTGACAGGCCGGCCTGCCGTCAACTCCGCCGGCTGACAGGCCGGCCTGCCGTCAACTCCGCCGGCTGACAGGCCGGCCTGCCGGCCGGAAGGCGGACCGGCCGTCCCGGATGCTGGTCGGCCTGGTGGCAGCTGTCGTCCCGGCTGGTAATCTCCCTGCCCATGGGGACCCTCCTCACCAAACGGCGCGCGGTCGACCTGTGCCGCGTGGCCACCTGCCTGTGTCGCCCCGTCATCTGACGGCGGGGCTGTCTCCGGCCGCCTGAACGGCGGTCACCAGGGTCCACGAACCTTCCCCGGTTCCCCCTCCCCAACGCCCGGCAGCGGCGCCGTCGCACGTACCCGTGATCCGTTCCTAGCTCAGGGTCCGCGTGTGGTGCGACAACCATCGGCATCGATTTCCACGCGCAGACTCACCAAACCATCCTCACCAGGGAGTGATCTGATGAGTCGCGACACCGCACTCGTCTCGGCCGAGTGGGCCGAGAAGAACCTCGGCGCCCCGGGCGTCGTCTTCGTCGAGGTCGACGAGGACACCTCGGCCTACGAGACCGGGCACATCGCCGGCGCCGTCAAGCTCGACTGGCGCACCGACCTCCAGGACCAGGTCCGCCGGGACTTCGTGAACAAGAGCCAGTTCGAGGCGCTGCTGTCCGACCGGGGCATCGCCAACGACGACACCGTGATCCTGTACGGCGGCAACAACAACTGGTTCGCCGCGTACGCGTACTGGTACTTCAAGCTCTACGGCCACGGCGACGTCAAGCTGCTCGACGGTGGCCGCAAGAAGTGGGAGCTGGACGCCCGCCCGCTCGTCACCGACACGGTGGAGCGGCCGAAGACGCAGTACGTCGCGCAGGAGCCGGACACCTCGATCCGCGCGTTCCGCGACGAGGTGGTCGCCGCCATCGGCACCAAGAACCTGGTCGACGTGCGCAGCCCCGACGAGTTCGCCGGTCGGCTGCTCGCCCCCGCCCACCTGCCGCAGGAGCAGGCGCAGCGGGCCGGCCACATCCCGACCGCGATCAGCGTCCCGTGGTCGAAGGCGGCCAACGAGGACGGCACGTTCAAGTCCGACGACGAACTGCGCAAGATCTACGCCGACGCCGGGCTGGACGACGGCAAGGAGACGATCGCGTACTGCCGGATCGGCGAGCGCTCCTCGCACAGCTGGTTCGTGCTCCAGGAGCTGCTCGGGCACCGCAACGTGAAGAACTACGACGGTTCCTGGACCGAGTACGGCTCGCTCGTCGGCGTGCCGGTGGCGCTCGGCGACGAGCCGGGGGAGGCCTGATGACCGCCGCCTCCGCCGCCTCGACGGCTGCCGCCGGCTGCGCCGCGCCGGACCAGTCCGCCCCCCTCCCGGCGAGCCTGGACCTGGAGAAGGAAACCGTGATCACCGGCCGCGTGCTGGCCGAGTCCGGTGAGGTCGTGCCGGGCGCGTACGTGCGGCTGCTCGACTCGACCGGCGAGTTCACCGCCGAGGTGGTGACGTCGGCGGCCGGGCAGTTCCGGTTCTTCGCCGCGCCGGGCTCGTGGACGCTGCGGGCGCTGTCCCGCCACGGCAACGGCGACACCGCCGTGGCCGCGTCCCGCGGGATCAACGAGGTGACCGTCTCGGTCGCCGCCTGACCCACGCTGGAGATCGTGGCCCGCCGCCCCACCCGGGTGGCGGGCCACGAGCCGTTCCGGCGACTGTGCGGCTTGCCCGTGACTGGCAGGCTGGACGGCGGCGCGCCCCGGACGCGCCGGAGGGGGATCAGGTGCCCGACGACGCCGCTGCCCACGCCCGCCGCTATCTGGTCGACTTCATCGACGGCAACCGGGGCGAGGAGATCGTCCGCGAACTCCGGCGCACGGGCGGGCCCGGCCGGTCGCGCCCGTTCGACGTCTCGGTCGCCGGCCTCGACACCGACCTGTCGTTCCTCACCAAGCGGGCCACGCTCGTCACCGCCAAGCTGATCCTCTCCCAGCCGGGCGGCGAGCGCTGCTATCTGGCCCACCGGGAGATCTGCAAGAGGTGCGGCAAGGATCCGGATCACTGCGGCCCGGGCTGCCGGTACGGGGACATCCGGATCGACGAGCTCTACGCCGAATGCGACGACCTGGGCCGCCTCGGCGCGTACCTGCGGGACTGCGCGCCGCTGCTGGAGCTGGGTCAGCTCGTCTACTTCCCGCAGACCTTCCGCCGCAGCCACCTGGAGTCGCGCGCGCCGGACGCCCAGTCCACCTCCTCGCTGTTCGACACAGCGGGCCGGATCGAGCTGGGCGACAACCCGGACCGCACGCTCGACCTGATCGTCAAGGGGCACCGGGTCGTCGACGTGCCGAGCGGGGATCCGGTGAAGGCGCGGCTGGTGACCCCGCTGCTCCAGCTCGACCTGCCGATGCTGGAGGGCACCTCGCTGCGGGACTACTGCGCCATCCTGACCCAGGAGAGCGACGCGCTCGCCGCGACCCAGGCGTACCTGCGGGGCCGGATGCTGGAGGTCGACACCGATCCGGACCGAGCGCTCGTGCAGCTCGCAAAGCTCGACGCGGAGATCCAGGAGGGGGTGCGGGCGGCCCGCGCCGAGGTCGCCCGGGTGTCCCGGCGCTCGGCTGTGCAGGCCGCCGGAGCGGCGGTGGCGACGGTCGCGGCGACCCTGGTGGCGGTCGAGGGCACGCATCTGGCGCCGGTGCTCGGCATGCTGGGCGCGGGCGGGTTCTTCTCCGCCGTGCTCGCCGCCGACCAGTACGCCGACCGTCGCGGCGAGCTACGGCAGCGCCCCTTCTACCTCCTGTGGCTGCTGTCCCGCCGGTCGGTGCCGGTCTGAGCGAGGGTGCCGAGGCGCGGCCTGGAAGCTCGCCGGTCCGTGACACCATGGCCGGGTGACTGCCGTCGAGACGGGCTACGCCCCGCCCACCCCGCCCGGCCGGCCCGGCCCCGGTGGCCGACGCCGGCTGCGCCGGCTGACGGCCGCCACCGCGGCGTGGGCCGTGCTGCTCGCGGGTCTGACCTGGTGGTCGGTACGCACCGACGCGCCGACGGTCAAGGAGCAGCGGTCGCTGGACCAGGCCGGCCCGGTGGTGGACCGGGCGATCGGTGAGCTGACCGCCGCGGTCGGCGCCGCGGGCGTACCGGCGCTCCTGCCGGACCGTCTGGAGCGCGGCTGCCGGATCACGCCGATGGACGACGGCGCCACGCTGGAGCGCGGCGTCGAGGTGGCGATCGGCGGCGACGACGTACGCGAGGTGCTGCGCGGCATCGCCGACCGGCTGCCGCCGGGCTGGCGGGCCGGCGTGTCGACGCTCGACGGCGAGCCGCTGCTGCGCGCCGACGCGGGTGAGTTCGTCACGGTCGAGGGCCGCTCCGGTGGCCCGGGCCGGGTGCTGCTCACCGCGGCCACCGGCTGCCGCCCGACGGGTTCCGGCTACCGGGCACCGTCCGCCGACGCCGCCGCCGAGTCGGCGGTGCTGGCGTCGGCGCTGGGCCGGTGGGGCGGGGCCACCGGGCCGGTCCAGGTGCTCGCCGCGCCCTGCCCGGGCGGCGGGACCGCCCGCACCGCCCGGTCCGAGGCGGCCGCGCCGGCCGATCAGTCGCTGGCCGCCGCGTTCGGCGGCGGCGCCGCGCCGGTGGTGGACTCGGCAGACGCGTACGCGCGCCCGGGCGACCCGGCGGTGCTGGCGCAGCGGGCCGGGGAGCGGGTCCGGGTCGCGGTGACCAAGCCCTGCCCTGCTTGACGTCAGCCGGCGGGCAGGGTGAGCGCCGGTGGCGCCGGCTGTTCATCGTGCGGCCCCCGGCTGCGGCCCAGCGCGTCCACCCGGCCCCAGCGGCCCGGGATGTCGAGCAGTTCCACCCGGCCCATCCCGGGCGGCACGGCCGGGTCGATGATCAGGTGATCGCCCTGCGGTTCCAGGCCCAGGATCACCCGTAGCAGCAGCAGCGGTGTGCCGGCGGACCACGCCTGCGGGCTGCACGCGGTGGGGTACTCCACCGGGTAGTCGGTGAGGGCGCGTTCGTAGCCGGCGAACACCTCGGGCAGCCGACCGTCGAAGTAGTGCGACGCGCTGAGCAGGGCGTTGCAGATCCGGCCGGCCTCCTGCCGGAAGCCGTACCGCCACAGGCCCCAGGCGATGATCGAGTTGTCGAACGGCCACACCGTGCCGACGTGGTAGCCGACCGGGTTGTACCGGCCCTGGTCGTCGGCGAGCGTCCGCACGCCCCAGCCGGAGAACAGGCGCGGGCCGAGCAGGTGGGCGGCGACGGCGGGGGCCCGGGACTCGTCGACGATGCCGCTCCACAGCAGGTGGCCGATGTTGGAGGTGAGCGCGTCCACCTGGCGGCCCCTCGGGTCGAGCGCCAGCGCGTAGTACTCCCGGTCCGGGATCCAGAAGTCGCGGTTGAACCGCTCCTTCAGCGCCGCCGCCTCGTGTTCCAGCCGGTCGGCGTACGTCGGGTCGTTCCAGTAGGTGCGGGCCAGGCGGGCGCCGCGCAGCTTCGCGTCGTACGCGTACCCCTGGAGTTCGCACGTGGCCCGGGGGAACTCGGGCAGTCGCCCGTCGGCGTAGGAGATGGCGTCCGGCGAGTCCTTCCAGCACTGGTTGGGCAGCCCGGTCTCCGGGTTGCGGGACATGTACCAGACGTAACCGGTGCCGAGCAGATCGCCGTACGTGTCCAGCCAGGTCAGCGCTGCCCGGGTCTCGTGTTCCAGCTTGCGGACCAGGTCGGCGTCACCGGTCCACCTCTCGTACTCGTCGAGCAGGATCACGAACAGCGGTGTGGTGTCGGCCGCGCCGTAGTACGGCGAGTGCGGCTGCTCCTCGAACCCGGCGCTCTCGCCGTAGCGCAGCTCGTGCAGGATCTTCCCGGGTTCCTCGTCCCGGAAGTCGTCGACCCGGCTGCCCTGGAGGCCGGCGAGCATGACGATAGTGGGCTTGACCAGCTCGGGCAGGAACGGCAGCACCTGGAGCGAGGTGAAGATGCTGTCCCGGCCGAACAGTGTCATGAACCAGGGCAGGCCGGCGGCGAGCAGCCGGACGCCGAGCGTGATCGACTCGTACCGGAGGGCGGCCAGGTCGTTGAGGCTGCGCCGGTACGCCCCGGCCAGCGGCTCGCAGTCGCAGCCCAGCTTCGGCGCGCGGCTGATCAGCTCGCTCTGCTCCGCCTCGATGTCGGCCGCCGTGCGCTGGCCGCCCAGCGGCAGGATGGCCCGGATGTCCTCGCCCCGGGCGCCGTAGATGACCGTGTCGACGTGCAGCCGGTTGGTCCACTCGCCGTGCGGGCCGACCCGGACCCGGAACGTCATCCCGCTCTCGTCGACCTCGGCCGGCGCGCTGCTGGTCACCAGCGTCTCGCGGTGGAACGCCTGCCGGCGGTAGGTCAGCCGCAGCGCGTTCGTCTCCACCGTGGGCAGCGTGTGTCCCTTCTTGTCGCGCTGGTTCTTGATCTCCAGGAGGTCGGCGAAGTCGGACCCGATCTCCAGCCGGAGCCGGAACTCCGTCTCCTGCTCGGAGTGGTTGAGCAGGGTCAGTTCCTCGTCCAGGCTGCCGCCGATCGCGCGGCTGCGGATGACCGAGACCTTCGCGTCCAGGTAGTGCGTCGGCTCGCCGGGGACCAGGAAGAACCGCGTCTTGTACGACAGCGAGTCGTCGATGGAGAGCGCGTGCAGGGGTTCCCCGTCGAGGGTGAGGATCCAGGTGGACAGGAACCGGGTGTCGAAGGAGAACAGCCCGGTGGGGAAGTCGTACGACGGCTGGATGTTGCCGCGATCGTCGCTGACCAGGAACGTGTTGCCGTCGAGGATGCTGACCCGGTCCTTCACGCCAGCCGCCGGACGTGTTCGCGGGCGGCGTCCCGCGGATCCCGTACGTCGGGCCGGGCCGGCAGGAACCGGCGGAACGCCAGGAACAGCACCACGTGCCCGCTGAACGTGGCCTCGTTGCGCAGCACCGCGGCCATGCCGGCCTCCCGGCCGGTGACCAGTTTCTCGAACAGTTCGCTGGAGAGCGTGAGCACGCCGTCGGCCTGCCGCTGCTCCTCCTGGGTCACCTGGGCCGATCCGGGGGCCAGCGTCACGTACCAGTGTTCGGTGCGGTTGCCGTCGGCCAGGTCGATCTGGAGCGTGCCGCCGATCGGGCTGTTCAGCACTGACGCGGCGCGCGCCGGCAGCGACGCGAAGAACTGTCGGATGGCCTCACTCACGTTCACATGGTAGGCGCAATCCGGACATGTCGAGCCAGGATCGGCGCACCGGGCAGAGTGGACAGCCCGTGCGGGTTGCTCAGTAGACCAGCGCCTGCGCGCCCTCGGCCATCGCTTCCTCGACGAACACCGCGGCACCCGCGATGCGTACGCCCGGGATGACGTCGTCCGGGCCGATGTCCCGCCGGGCCGCGCACTGGGTGCAGGCGGTCACCCGGCCCGTGGTCAGGACCACGTGCAGCAGTTCGCCGAGCGGCGCGGAGTGCGGCAGCTCGAACGTCTCCGCCCGTCCGGGGAGCGCGAACCAGGTGGACTCGCCGGTGAGCCAGAGCGAGACGTCCACCCCGGCCGCGGCCGCGGTGGAGGCGACTGTGAACGCCTGGGCGCAGCGTTCCGGGGAGTCCGCGCCGGCGGTGGCCTTGACGACGAGAGTGCGCGCCATGACGCCAGCATAGGATGGCCCGGATGGTTACCGAGATCGGGTTCGTCAGCCTGCTGGTCGCCGGCCTGGGCGCGCTCGCCGGTGGCCTGGTGTACGTCGCGGTCCGCATAGCTAGAGGTAAATGGTGAGCGCGAGGAGTGAGCCGGTTTTGCGAGCCCCGCAGTCGCGAACGAAGGTGGCCCTGGTGAGCGCGAGGAGTGAGCCGGTTTTGCGAGCCCCGCAGTCGCGAACGAAGGTGAATCTGTGAGTGAGAATCCGCTTCAGCCGCCGTGGTTGAACGCGCCGCCGGTCGACCCGTACCCGTACGAGGAGAGCCACGACCTGCGCGTCGGCCCGAAGCTGCACCCGAGCCTGGACGGCCTGCTGCCGTACGTCGGGGTGTGGCGTGGCCGGGGCCGGGGTGGGTTCCCGACGATCGAGGACTTCGACTACGCGCAGGAGATCCGGATCAGCCACGACGGCCGGCCGTTCCTGTTCTACGAGTCGCGGGCCTGGATCCTGGACGAGCAGAGCCGCCCGGTCCGCCCCGCCGGCCGTGAGGTGGGCTGGTGGCGTCCGGTGCTCGACGGTGAGCGGGTGACCGACGAGCTGGAGGCGCTGATGACCACGCCGACCGGCGTGATGGAGCTGCACATCGGCAAGCGCAAGGGCACCCAGATCGAGTTCGCCACCGACGCGGTCGTGCGTACCGCGACGGCGAAGGAGGTCACCGCCGGTGCCCGCCTGTTCGGCATCGTCGAGGGTGCCCTGCTCTACGCCCAGGAGATGGCCGCCGTGGGCCAGCCCCTGAGCCCGCACCTCTCCGCCCGCCTGACCCGCGTAGCCGGCTGACCCGGCCTCCTGTTCTCGTCGATCATGAAGTTGGCGGCGACAAATCGGGCACCCGACGCCGCCAACTTCATGGTCGACGGGGTGGGGGTGACGGTGAGGGTGGGGGGAAGTTCAGGAGGGTCTGCAGGCGGGGAGTGAGCGGGGATCCGGGACGGGGGGTTCCGTTGAGGGCCGTGATCTCGGCTACGCCGCGTAGGGAGCTGGTCAGCCAGACGGCCTCGGCCTCGTGCAGGTCGGTCACGGTGGGCAGGTGTTCGGCGGTGGTCAGGCCGAGCTCTGCCGCCCGTTCCAGCAGGTGGTTCGCGGTCACGCCGGGCAGGATGCCGGTCTGGGCCGCCGGGACCGCGGCGAGGGTGCCGTCCTGCAGCCACACCACGTTCGCGGTGGGCCCCTCCAGCACGTAGCCGTCGGTCGAGACCCAGAGCACGTCGTCCACGCCGGTCCGCTGCGCCCACCGCCGGGCGGCGGTGCTGAGCGCGTACGAGGTGGACTTCACGCCGCTCGGCAGCCACCCCAGCTCCGGGCGGGACCGGGCGGCCACCCCGAGCGGCAGCGTGGCCACAGTCACCCCGTCCCGGCGGGCCAGGCGGGCGGACGCGGGCACCTCGCCGAGCGTGGCGTACACCGTGGGCGGCCCACCGCTCTCCGGCCCCCGGGTGCAGACCAGCCGCAACGCGCCCTCGGTCTGCGCGGGCCAGCCGGCGCAGACCGCGTCCAGCAGCTCGACGAGCGCGGCGTCCGGTGGCAGCGGCAGGTCGATCGCCGCCGCGCCGGCCCGCAGCCGGGCCAGGTGGGCCTCGCGCAGCCAGGGGCGGCCGTCGCGCAGGTGCAGCGTCTCGAACAGGCCGTCGCCGTGCAGGACGCCCCGGTCGTCGCCGCGCAGCACCGGCTCACCCGCCGGCACGAGGCCCCGGCCGAGCATCGCCACCCGTGTCGTACCCACCGGCGCAGCGTAGTGGCGTACCCCGGCGGCGGACCGGCCGGCGCGGCGGCCGAACTATGATCGAAGGGTGTCCGAATCCTCCCTCGCGGAAATGCTCCGCTCGCGCGGGCTGCGGCTGACGGCGCAGCGGCAGCTGGTGCTCCAGGCCGTCCTGGATCTGGGGCACGCCACCCCGGAGCAGGTGCACACCGCGGTCCGCGAGGTGGCGGCCGGAGTCAACATCACCACCATCTACCGCACGCTGGAGCTGCTGGAACGGCTCGGCCTGGTGACGCACACGCACCTGTCGCACGGTTCGCCGACCTACCACGCGGCGGGTGAGCACCAGCACGTCCACCTGGTGTGCCGGGAATGCGGGGCGATCGACGAGATCGCCCCGGAGATGCTTCGCCCGCTCGCCGACCAGTTGGACGAGCAGCGCGGGTTCAAGGTCGACATCGGGCATGTCGCGCTCTTCGGGGTCTGCGGCCGCTGCGCACAGAACGGGGAACGCACATGATCGACATCGCGGGCGCGGTGACCACCGACGCCATCGACGAGCAGACCCGGGACCAGCCGGAGCCGGCCCACCGGGCGGCCGGGGTCGGCCCGGTGGCCGCCCACTACGGCGACCCGATGCGCGAGCAGCGGCTCCTGGCCACCGGCGTGGGCCTGGTCGACCGCTCGCACCGGGGCGTGGTCGCGGTGCCCGGTGAGGAGCGGATCGGCTGGCTGCACACGCTCACCAGCCAGCACCTGGCCGCGCTGGCACCGTGGCAGGGCACCGAGCTGCTGGTGCTCTCCCCGCACGGGCACGTCGAGCAGCACGCGATGGTCGCCGACGACGGCGAGACCACCTGGCTGGACACCGAGCCGGGGATGACCGAGGGCCTCTTGTCATACCTGGAGAAGATGCGGTTCTTCAGCAAGGTCGACCCGCGCGACGCCACCGCCGACCACGCGCTGCTGTCGCTGGTCGGGCCGGAGGCGGCAAGCGCGCTGGACACGCTCGGCGTCACCGGGCTGGCCGCTCCCGACGTGGCCGCGGTGCCGGGTCCGAAGTTCCGTTCCGGCGAGCTGCCCGCGCGGCCCTCGGTGGTGTACGACGTCAAGCCGCTCCCGGTCGGCGGCTGGGCCCGGCGGGTGGCGCTCGGCGTCGACCTGCTGGTGCCCCGGGCCGCGATGGACGAGGTGGCGGCGGAGCTGCGCGGCGCCGGGGTGCCGGTGGCCGGGCTGTGGGCGTACGAGGCGATCCGGGTGGCCGCCAAGCGGGCCCGGGCCGGTGTGGACACCGACCACCGGACGATCCCGGCCGAGGTGGACCTGATCGCACCGGCCGTGCACCTGGACAAGGGCTGCTACCGGGGGCAGGAGACGGTGGCCCGGGTGCACAACCTGGGCAAGCCGCCCCGCCGGCTCGTCCTGCTGCACCTCGACGGCGTGGCGAGCGACCAGCCGCCCGTCGCCGGTACGCCGGTGACGCTCGACGGCCGGACCGTCGGCTTCGTGGGCACCGCCGTGCAGCACTACGAGCTGGGCCAGGTGGCGCTCGCCGTCCTGAAGCGCAACACGCCCGACGACGCCCGCCTGCTGGTCGGTGACAGCGCCGCCGCGATCGACGTGTAAGGAAGGGCCCCTTCGCAACGCCTCCGTCGGCGGAAGGATCCCTTCCTTATGCCGCTCGCACCGGAAATTCTCCGGTCGACCCGGTGCCGGGGACCGGTCTAGGATCCGGGGCATGACGACAGGGACGTTGATCACGGTTGCCCCCACCGGCGCGGAGTCGGCGAAGGCGGAGGTGCCGGCGCTGCCGGTGACGCTCGACGAGCTGCTGCTGACCGCCAAGGAGTGCGAGGCGCTCGGCGCCGCCGTGATCCACGTCCACATCCGGGACGACGACGCGCGGCCCACGCTCGACCAGGGGCGGCTGCGCGACACCGTGGCCGCGCTGCGGGAGAACACCGACCTGATCGTCCAACTCTCCTCCGGCGGCGCGGTGACCGACCCGGAGTCCGCCCGGCTGGCGGTGCTCGACGCCGCGCCGGACATGGCCTCCTGCACCATGGGCACCGTCAACTTCGGCGACGACGTGTTCCTCAACCGGTGGGAGTTCATCGTCGACCTGCACACCCGGATGCAGGAGCGCGGCGTCGTCCCCGAGTACGAGATCTTCGACCTGGGCCACCTCACCGCGTTGCAGCGGCTGCTCGGCAAGTACGGCCTGCCGCACGGCGGACACGTGCACGTCGACTTCGTGATGGGCGTGCCGGGCGGCATGCCGGGCACCACGGCCACGCTCGTGGCGGCCCAGCAGATGGTGCGCGACCTGCCCGAGGGCACCACGTTCTCGGCCACCGGCATCGGGCGCAGCACCATCCCGGTGATGCTCGCCTCGCTGTCGGCCGGCGGTCACCTGCGCGTCGGCATGGAGGACACGGTCACGTACGCCAAGGGGCGCCCGGTGGAGTCCAACATGCAGCTCGTCGCGCGGGCGGTCGGCTTCGCCCAGCTGGCCCAGCGTCCTCCGCTGACCACCGCCGAGGCCCGTACGCTGCTCGGCGTCCCGGGTACCGCCCGGTAAGCGGCGCACCCGGCGGCGACCCCGTACCGACTCGGTCGACGTCGCAGGTCACCCCGCCGCCGACCGGGTCCGTCCCCTCGGTACGGTCCATACCGTGGGAACAACGTACGAGGGCGGCGTGCCGCTCGCCGAGGTGGTCCGGTCCGGTTTCGTGGAGGGCGTCCACCGGGGTTCCGTGGTGGTGCTCGACGCCGCCGGTGAGCCGGTCGCCGGGGCCGGTGACGTGACCTCGCCGATCTTCCCCCGCTCGTCGAACAAGCCGATGCAGGCGATCGGGATGCTCCGGGCCGGGCTGCCGCTCACCGATCCGGCCGACGTGGCGCTGGTCGCGGCCAGCCACGCGGGCGAGGAATTCCACGTCGAGCGGGTGACCGCGCTGCTGCGCGACGCCGGCCTGACCGAGGAGGCGTTGCACTGCCCGCCGGACCTGCCGTTCGGCGAGGCCGCCCGGGAGGCGGTGCTGCGGGCCGGCGGCGGCCCGGCCCGGGTGCTGATGAACTGCTCCGGCAAGCACGCCGGCATGGTGCGCACCTGCCTGGCCGCCGGCTGGCCGCTGGACGGCTACTGGCGCCCGGAGCACCCGCTCCAGCAGTGCCTGACCGCCACGATCGAGGAGTTCACCGGCGAGCGGGCGGCGGCGGTCGGGGTGGACGGCTGCGGCGCGCCGGTGCTCGCCGTCTCGCTGACCGGGCTGGCCCGGGCGTTCCTGCGGATGGTCGGCGCCGAGCCGGGGACCGTCGAGCGGACGGTGGCGGACGCGATGCGGGCGTACCCGGAACTGGTCGGCGGCACCCAGGCGGAGGACACGCGGCTGATGCGCGGCGTACCCGGTCTGCTCGCCAAGATCGGCGCGGAGGGCGTGATCGCGGCGGCGGTCCCGGAGGTCGGCGCCGTGGCCCTGAAGATCGACGACGGCGCCGCCAGAGCCCGCACACCGGTCCTGACCTCGGCCCTGGCACGCCTGAACGTGCGCGCCCCCATCCTCACCGAGTACGCCGAGCCACCCCTGCTCGGCGGCGGCCTCCCGGTAGGCGCCGTCCGCCCCACCTGGTAACCCCGCCCCGGCCCCTCCGCCCTCGCTCGAACCCCCGGCGATCTTGCACTTACCGCCCTGACAAAGCGCGCATTCCAGGCGTGCCGAGGGCCGCAACCGCAAGATCGCGAAGGGAGGGGAGGGGGGAGGGGGGAGGGTGGGTCAGGGGAGGAAGGACAGGAGGGCGGTGTTGACCTCGGCGGGGCGCTCCAGGGGGAGCAGGTGTGCCGCGTCGGGGACGTCGGGGAGGCGTTTGCCGTTCGGGGCTTCGTCGGCGATGCGTTCGGCCAGGCGGCGGATGTCGGCCAGGTCGTCCGCGCCGGTGCCGACGAGCACCGGTACGCGCAGCTCGCCCAGCCGGTCGATGGCCGGCGGGTCCAGCTCGCCCACCTCGATCGCGCTCAGCGCCTGCTCGGCGGCGAGCGCCCGGCGGTCCATCTCCTCGGCGAACCGGATCAGCTCCGGGTCGACGTCCTCCGGACGGCGGGTCGGGCCGACCACCCAGAACCGCACCTCGCCGGCGGCGGTGGCGGTGAAGTCCTCCGGGTCCACGTCACCGACCAGCTCCTCCCAGAGCTGCTCGGTCTCCTCGGACCACTCGTTGCCGGAGACCGGCGCGCCGAACAGCGCCAGCGCCGAGACCCGCTCCGGGTGGGCGAGTGCGGTGTCCACCGCGACCCGGCCACCGAACGAGCACCCGACGAGCGCGGCCCGCTCGATGCCCAGCGCGTCGAGCAGTCCGATCACGTCGTCGTGGTGGGCGAACGGCGCGGGCGGCAGCTCCGAGTCGCCGTAGCCGCGCAGGTCCAGCGCGATCACCCGGTGTCGCTGCGCGAGCGCCGGGATCTGCCCGCGCCACATCCGCCGGTCGGCGATGCCCGCGTGCAGCAACACCACGGCGGTGCCGGTGCCGCTCTCGTCGTACGCGAGCTGGGCGCCGTTGATATCGATCTTGGTCACGGGGGAGAACGGTACGGACCGGACATGGGCTCCGCAACCTGCTTCAGTGACCCTGCTAACTCTGGCTAGCGTTTTGCTTGCAGGAGCTAGCGGCCCGAGCTAGCGTTGAGTCATGGCCACCAGCAAGGACCTTCCCGATGTCGGCGGGTTCATTCGCGACCTGCGGCGCAACGCGAAGATCTCACTGCGCCAGCTCGCCGAGCAGGCGGGCGTCAGCAATCCCTACCTGAGCCAGATCGAGCGCGGGCTGCGCAAGCCGAGTGCCGAGGTGCTCCAGCAGCTCGCCAGCGCGCTGCGCGTCTCCACCCCGGCGATGTACCTGCGTGCCGGGCTGCTGGACGACAAGGAGGGTCAGGGCGTGCTCGCGGCGATCGCCGTCGACTCCGAGCTGACCATGGCCCAGAAGCAGTCACTCACCCAGATCTACGAGACGTTCCGGCGCGAGAACGCCCGCCTGGCCGAGGCCACCGAGGCAGCCACCACGACGGAAGCAGCCGCCACGGCCGAGACCACCGGGACGGCCACCGCGACTGAGGCCCCGGCCACCGTCGCGCCGGCCGCCACCGGTCCGGTGACGCCCGAGGGCACCCCGACCGAGGCGGTCCTCGAATCCGTAGCCGTCACCGAAGCGGGCGGCGCGCCCGCCCCGACCACCGCCGCCCCTGAGCAGACGGCCGCCCGCCGGGCGGCCCGGAAGGCCGCCGGTGCGGCCGAGGAGGAGCAGTCATGACCACCCAGCCGAAGACCAACCGCATCCCCGCACCCCTCTACGCCGCCGCCGGCGCCGGTGAGCTGGCCCTGGAGCAGCTGCGCAAGCTGCCGACCGTGGTGACCGACCTCGGCGGCAAGGCCGTCGTCACCGGCTTCGAGCTGCGCCAGAAGGCCACCGAGACGCTGAAGACCGCCAACCAGACCGCCACCGGGCTGCGCGAGCGGGCCGTCGCCACCGACCTCGACCAGCTCCGCGAGGCCGCCAACCTGGAGAAGCTGCGCGAGGCCGCCACCCTGGACAAGCTCCGCGAGGCCGCCACCCGCAACGCCGCCGTCGTGGTGGCCGGGGCGCACGCCGCGCAGGAGCGCGCGCTGGCCGCGTACGCCGAGCTGGTCGCCCGTGGTGAGCGCGTCGTCGGCGCCGGCGTGCTGGAGGCCGCCGACACGGTGAACGCGGACATCGAGGCCACCGAGGCCACCGGCACCGAGGTCGCCCCGACGACCGAGGTGACCCCGAAGCCGGAGACCGCCGCCGCGACGACCGAGGTGCCCACCCCGGCCGAGGTGGCCGAGGCGGTGGCCGCCAAGCCGGCCGCGGTGAAGCGCACCCGCGCCACCAAGGCGACCGCGACCAAGGCCGCCACGAAGACGACCGCCGCCAAGCCGGCCACCCCGTCCGCGAAGCTGCCGAAGACCACGAAGCGGACCCGCCCGGCCGCCGAGTGACCCGAAGCTCCACCGAGACCCCGGACAACGTCTTGTCGGACGTTTCCGGGGTCTCGGCATAAGCTTGCCCCCATGGCCATCGCCGCGCCGATCTTCGCGTTCGCAGTCCAAGACGTGATCCAGCTGATCCTGCTCGTCTTCGCCCTGGTCGTACAGGGAGTGGCGCTGGTGCACGCGGTCACCCAGCGCGGCGACGGTTTCGCCGCGCTCGGCACGCTGCCCAAGGGCGGCTGGGTCGCCATCCTGGCGGTCTGCCTGCTGCTGACCCTGCTCGGCTTCGGTCCGATCAGCCTGTTCGGACTGATCGGCATCGCGGCCGGTCTCATCTACCTGCTCGACGTGCGGCCCGGCCTGCGGGACCTGCACGACGGCCGAGGGTCCTGGTGAGAGGTTTCCGCTGGCCTCCGCCACCGGACGGCGGTCCCCGCACCTGGGGCCCTGGCCCCGGCGCGCCCCGCACCGGGCGTCCCGCGCTGCCCGAGCCGGAGACGGAGCTGGTCGCCACCCCGCACGGGGTGAGCCTGGAACGGCTGGTCACCGGCACCGGTGACCCGGTCACCGTGTTCGCGCACGGGCTCGGCAGCGGCATCGCCACCACCCGCCCGTTCGGCAGCGGCGTCACCGGGCGGCGCATCTTCTTCCAGTTCCGCGGGCACGGCCGCTCCGACTCCCCGCCCGGCCCGTGGAGCTACCTGGACCTCGCCCGTGACCTGCGCGCGATGGCGGACCTGAGCGGCGCGACCCGGGCGTTCGGCGCCAGCCTCGGCGCGGGCGCGCTCTGCCGGCTGCTCGCGGAGAGCCCGGAACGCTTCGAGAAACTCGTCTTCTTCCTGCCCGCCGCGCTGGACACGCCGCGCGGCGAGGTGGCGCGCGCCCGGCTCACCGGCCTGCTCGACGCGGTGGCCGAGGGCGACGCGTCGGCGCTGGCCGACGCGGTGTCGCTGGAGCTGCCGCCGTCGGTGCGCAACACCCCGGCCGGCTGGGCGTACCTGCGGCAGCGGCTCGACCAGCTGCTGCGCGACGGGCTCGCGCCGGGGCTGGCCGACCTGCCCGGCCAGGTCGCGCTCGACGACGCCGGGTCACTCGCCACCGTCACCGCGCCGGCCCTGGTCATCGCCGCCGCCGACGACGACCTGCACCCGGTCGCCGTCGCCGAACGGCTCGCCGCCGTGCTCCCGAACGCCACACTGCACGTGTACGACCGGCCCGGCGTGCTCTGGACCGAGCGCGCCGACCTGCGGGAGCGCGTCTCGGAGTTCCTGAACGGGTAACGTCGCCGTCCATGGGCGTCACACACCACGGCCGTACGCACCGGCTCGACCTCGCCGACCCGACCCTGCGCGAGTGGACGTGCCGGGTGCTGGCGGCCGATCCCGAGCAGGGCATCGTGCTGGACCGGTCCGCGTTCTACCCCGGCGGCGGCGGGCAGCCGCCGGATCACGGGGTGCTGCTCTGGCAGGGCGTACAGACCCGGATCGTCGGCACCCGCAAGAGCGACGACCTGTGGCTGATCCCGGCCGAGGGTGACCCGGTGCCGCCGGTCGGCACCGAGGTGGTCGGCGCGGTGGAGGACGCCCGCCGGAGCATGCTGATGCGGACCCACTCCGGGCTGCACGTGCTCTGCGGCGTGGTGTTCCGCGACTTCGGCGCGCTCGTCACCGGCGGCAACATGGAGCCGGGCGAGGCGCGGATGGACTTCAACCTCCCCGAGGTGCCGCCGGACTTCAAGACCCGCATCGAGGAGCTGGTGAACGCCGAGGTGGCCGCCGACCGCTCGGTGGCCGTACGGGTGCTGCCGCGCGCCGAGGCGCTCGCGCTGCCGGACATCATCCGTATCCAGTCGAACCTGATCCCGCCGGAGGAGCAGGAGGTGCGGATCGTCGACATCGTCGGGCTGGACGTGCAGGCCGACGGCGGCACGCACGTCGCCTCCACCGCCCAGATCGGCAAGGTCCAGGTGGTCAAGGTGGAGAGCAAGGGACGGGCCAACCGCCGGGTACGCGTGCGCCTGGCGGACTGAGTCACCCGGGCGCGCGCCGGGACCTCAGCGCGCGCGCCTTCTGCCGGTTGCCGCAGCGCTCCATCGCGCACCAGCGGCGCTGCCCAGGCCGCGAGGTGTCCACGAAGACCAGGTGGCAGTCGTGCGCACCGCACTCCCGGATCCGGGCCGTGTACGGGCCGGTGAGCAGGTCGACCGCGTCCCGGGCGAACGTCGCGACCACCTGCGCGCCGGTCAGCGGCGTACGCCAGGACCGGCTGCCGTCGCGGCCGGCCTGGGGGATCAGCGGCAGCCCGGCCGCCGCGTCGTTCACCACCGCCAGGTCCGCGGTGGGTGGGGTCTCGTCACGGGTACGCGCCCGCGCCACCCGCCAGAGCGCGTCGCGCAGTCGACGGGCGGCGGCCAGGTCGTCCGCGTCGACGGTGACGGCGGCGGGGTCGAGCCGCAGCCGGGACGCGGCCAGCCAGTCCGCCAGGTCGTCCGGGCGGTGCAGCACCTCGTAGCGGGCGAACGCCCCCGGGCCGCCGGTGGTCAGCAGCTCCAGGCAGAGCGCCCCCGGGTCGAAGCGGTACCGGGTGCCTTCGGGACTGATCAGGGTGAGTCCGCTTGCGCCGTTCGTCACGTAACCACTATAAGTGGTTACACCAGCTGACCACGGAGGACATATGGCGCGGGACTGGAAACTCGTCATCGACTGTGCGGACCCGATCGGGCTGGCCCGCTTCTGGGCCGAGGCGCTCGGCTACCAGGTCGAGGACAACAGCGTGCTGATCGAGCGGCTGGCCGCCGCCGGTGCGGTGCCGCCGGAGGCGTACGTCGAGCTGGACGGCCGCAAGGCGTGGCGCGAGCTGGCGGCGGTACGCCACCCGGACGACCCGGTCGACCCGGCCAGCGGCACCGGGCTGGGCCGGCGGTTCCTGTTCCAGGCCGTCCCCGAGCCCAAGCGGGTGAAGAACCGCCTCCACGTCGACCTGCACGTCGGGCCGGAGGGGCGGGCGGCCGAGGTGAAGCGGCTGACCGCGCTCGGCGCGACGGTGCTGGCCGAGGTCGCCGACCGGGGCAGCGAGCACACCACGATGGCCGACCCGGAGGGCAACGAGTTCGACGTGCAGTGACCCCCGATCAGCGCGGCAGGTGGGCCGCCCGGACGGCGAGCAGCCAGCGTTCCACTGTCTCCTCGTCCGGGCGTTCCGGCAGCGGCGAGCGGGTCCGGCCGAACTCCGCCTCGGCGGTCGCCACCAGGGCCTGCGCCTCGTCCAGCGCGCCACCGGCGACCCGCTCGCCGAACGCGCGAAACCAGTCCGGGTCGGCGAGGCGGATCTCCAGCACGCCCGTGGCGTACAGGACCCGGCCCTGGTGCAGCAGCCGGGCCAGATGCCGGGCGTGCTTCGCCGAGCGCCGCCGCCCGCCACTGTCGGCGGGTGCGGCGGCGAGCTTGCGGAACTGCTGCGAGGCGTACCCGAGGTAGGCGTCGCGGACCCGGGGCGCGCTGAGGAACGCCGACCTGACGGCGATCAGCTCCTCGCCGAACCGGGTACGGGTCTCGTAGCAGTCGTCGGGCAGCCACATCAGCTCGGCGGCGGTCGGGTTGCCGCTCAGCGCCAGCAGCGCGTACTTGCGGGCCTCGTGCAGCGTGACGTCCGGGTCGGTGGTGACCACCGACTCGCGGGGCGGGCGCAGGCCGTGGAAGGCGACCGTGGGCGCGGCGAACACGCCGATCCGGTCGGTGTCCGAGCCGGGTCCGGCCAGCCCGTACGCGACCGAGCCGACGATCCCGGACAGCAGCAGGTGCATACCGGTGATGATCGCCCATCCGGATCTTCCGGGAAACCGGACTTCCACTGTCAGGTATCGGTGACACGGTGATCCCATGAACTCACCACTGACCGGAACTGTCGCGCTCGTCGCGGGCGCGACCCGGGGCGCCGGCCGGCAGATCGCCGTGCAGCTCGGCGCCGCCGGGGCCACCGTCTACGCCACCGGCCGCACCACCCGCGAGCGCCGCTCCGAGATGGACCGGCCGGAGACCATCGAGGAGACCGCCGAGCTGGTCACCGCCGCCGGGGGCACCGGGATCGCCGTCGCTGTCGACCACCTCGACCCCGAGCAGGTGCGCGGCCTGGTCGAGCGGATCGACGCCGAGCAGGGCCGCCTCGACGTGCTGGTGAACGACGTCTGGGGTGGCGATCCGCTGATCACCTGGGAGAAGCCGGTCTGGGAGCAGCCGCTCGACGCCGGTTTCCGCATGCTGCGGCTGGCGGTCGACACGCACATCATCACCAGCCACTTCGCGTTGCCACTGCTGATCCGCAACCCGGGCGGCCTGGTGGTCGAGATCGGCGACGGCACCAAGGAGCACAACGACCGGGAGTACCGCCTGTCGGTCTTCTACGACCTGGCCAAGGTGTCGGTGAACCGGCTCGGCTTCAGCCAGGCGCACGAACTGGCCCCGCACGGCTGCACCGCCGTCTCGCTGACGCCCGGCTGGCTGCGCTCGGAGGCGATGCTCGAACACTACGGCGTCACCGAGGCCACCTGGCGCGACGCCGCGAAGACCGAGCCGCACTTCGTCATGTCGGAGACGCCGGCGCTCGTCGGGCGCGCGGTGGCCGCCCTGGCCGCCGACCCGGACCGGGCCCGCTGGAACGGGCAGTCGCTCGACAGCGGCGGCCTGGCCCAGGTGTACGGCTTCACCGATGTCGACGGCAGCCGCCCGCACTGGGCCCGCTACTACGAGGAGGTGGTCAAGCCGGGCAAGCCGGCCGACCCCGACGGCTACCGCTGACCCGACGGCGGATCGGTGTAGAGCGCCGCCGCGCGGCGGGCCGCCTCGGCGAAGCGTGCCCGCAACCGCGGCGGCGCCAGCACCTCCACCTCCGGGCCGAGCGCCAGCAACTGGGTGTACGCGACGTCCACCGACTCGACCGGCAGCCGCAGCACCAGCCGCCCCTGCTCGTCCGGCGGCCCCGCCGCGTCCACCGCCTCGGTGTAGACGAACGGCGCGTCCACCAGGTGCCGCAGCCCTCGCAGCCCGGCCGGCCCGAGCCGCACTGTCACCCGCTCCCGCAGCAGCCCGCGAAGGAACGCGCCCGCCTGCTCCCGCCAGTACGCCCCGAGGTCGAAGTCCTCGTCCCGGTCGAAGCCGTCGGCGCCCACGTCGACCGCGACCACCCGGTCCACCCGGTACGTCCGCCACGCGTCGCCGACCCGGCCCACCAGGTACCAGACCCCGTTCTTCAGCACCAGCCCGTACGGCGCCAGCGTGCGGGTCACCTCCCGGTCCCCGCGCCGGTAGCGCAGCTCCACCATCCGGTCGCGCCAGACCGCCCGGGCCAGCTCGGCGAGCGCCGGCGGCGGCGCGGTCTCCCGGAACCAGCCGGGCACGTCCAGGTGGAACCGCTGCCCGGTACGGGCGGGCGCGTCCCGCAGGCTCGGCGGCAGCGCGGCGAGCACCTTCAGCTCGGCGGCGGCCACCGAGTCGGCCAGTCCCATGTCCCCGGCCGGCCCGGGCAGCCCGGCCAGGAACAGCGCCTCGGCCTCGTCCCGGCTCAGCCCGGTCAGCCGGGTGCGGTAGCCGCCGAGCAGCCGGTAGCCGCCGGCCCGGCCCCGGTCCGCGTACACCGGGACACCGGCGGCGGAGAGCGCCAGCACGTCCCGGTAGACGGTGCGCTCGGACACCTCAAGCTCGCGGGCCAGTTCGGCGGCGGTCATCGTCTCCCGGGACTGGAGCAGCAGCACAAGCGAGATCAGCCGGGACGCACGCACAGGCCCATTGTGGTGCACCGGGAGATTAGGCTGTGCCGTCGTGAACGCCTCCCGTACCGTCGCGCCGGTCACCGGCGCGGCCACCCGCTTCCTCGGCGGCGCCGGGCTGCTGCTGCGCGGCTTCGGCATGTACGTCCGCAGCCCGAAACTGATGCTGCTCGGCGTGATCCCGGCGCTGATCACCGGCGCGCTCTACGTGGCCCTGTTCGCCGCCCTGCTCTACTTCGTGGACGACCTGGCCGCCTGGCTCACCCCGTTCGCCGACGACTGGTCGTCGCCCTGGCGCGGGCTGCTGCGGGTCGCCGCCGGGCTGGCGGTGGTCGGGGTCGCCGGGCTGGTCGGGGTGCTCACCTTCACCGCCGTCACGCTGGTCATCGGTGACCCGTTCTACGAGGCGATCTCCGAGCGGGTCGAGGACCGCCTGGGCGGCACCCCCGGCGCCGTGGACGTGCCGTTCTGGTCGTCGCTGCGGCGCAGCCTCGCCGACTCGCTGCGCCTGGTGGCGCTGTCCGCGCTGATCGGCGTACCCCTGTTCGCGGCCGGTTTCATCCCGGTGGTGGGACAGACGGTGGTGCCGGTGGTCGGCGCCGGAGTGGGTGGCTGGTTCCTGGCGCTGGAGCTGGTCGGCGCGCCGTTCTACCGGCGGGGAATGCGGCTGCCGGACCGGCGGGCGCGGCTGCGGGCCGACCGGCCGGCCGCGCTCGGTTTCGGGGTGGCGGTCTTCCTGTGCTTCCTGATCCCGCTCGGCGCGGTGCTGGTCATGCCGGCCGCCGTCGCCGGGGCCGCGCTGCTGGCCCGCCGCTCGCTGGGCCAGCCGATCGAGGAGAGCTGAGATGGACACCGTCCTGATCGAGGGGGACATCACCGCGCAGCAGGTCGACGCGATCGTCAACGCCGCCAACTCGTCGCTGCTGGGCGGCGGGGGAGTGGACGGCGCGATCCACCGGCGCGGCGGCCCGGCGATCCTGGAGGAGTGCCGGGCGCTGCGCGCCTCCCGCTACGGGCGCGGGCTGCCCACCGGCCAGGCGGTCGCCACCACCGCAGGCAACCTGCCCGCGCGCTGGGTGGTGCACACCGTCGGGCCGGTCTTCTCGCCGCGCGAGGACCGCTCGGCGCTGCTGCGCGACTGCTACGCCAACAGCCTGCGTGTCGCCGACGGGCTGGGCGCGACCGGGATCGCGTTCCCGCTGATCTCCGCCGGGATCTACGGCTGGCCGGTCGACGACGCGGTGGCGCAGGCGCTCACCGTGCTGCACGCGGCCACCCCGGCGCACGTCACCGAGGCCCGGCTGGTGCTGTTCGGCGCGGACACGTACGCCACGGCGGTGCGGGTCGCCGCCGGGCTCAACTGAGCTTGCGCCGGCACGACCACTGGCTGTCCACCGGCCGGTAGCCGAGCCGCTCGTTCACCGCCAGCATCGGCGCGTTCGCCTCGTCGTTCGAGGTGTACGCGGTGCGTACCCCACGTGCCGCGGCGGCGTGCAGCGCGGCCTGCTTGGCCAGCCGGGCCAGCCCTCGCCCCCGGTACGCGGGAAGCGTGCCGGTGAAGTCCGACCACATCCGGTCGCCGTCGCGCTTCACCAGGCTGAGCGCGACCAGTTCGCCGTCCACCTCGGCGAGCGTGCTCGCCTCCCGGTCCAGCCCCGGGTTGTCCCAGCACTCGTGCCGCCACAGGTCGAAGCCGAGCGAGTCCGTCGGCACGTCCCCCGGCTCGTCCCGGGACGACTCGGCGTCGACGCGGTGCACCAGACGCGGGTCGAGCCCGGCGGCGGACACCAGCCGTACGCCCGGCGGCGGCTGCGGCATCGGCGGGGGCGTGCTCAGGTCCAGCGCCGAGTAGCGCACCTCCCGGCTGGGCGTGAAGCCGTGCCGCTGTGCGAACGGCAGCGACTCGGTACGCGCGTGGGTGAGCACCCGGGTGGTCCCGAGCGTCCGCAGGTGACCGAGCGCGGTGTCGAACAGCGCGGTGCCGGTGCCCCGGCGCCGGTGCTCCGGGTGCACGTGCAGCGTGGCGATCTCGCCCACGCCGGGCGTCGACGTCTGTGTGTTGCGGTACGCCGACACCCAGCCCACGACCTGCCCGTCCGTCTCGGCGACCCAGGCCGCCCAGTCCTCGCCGGGCGGCGGTTCGGCGATCATGCGGCGGGTCGACTCGACGCCGCGCACCAGGTAGGGGTAGACGAGCGCGCGCAACGCCACCACGGCGGGCGCGTCCTCGGCACGGGCAGGACGGATCACGGATCCACTCATTCGGCGGACCCTAGACCCGTCGCCGCCCGCGCCGCGACCGGATAATCAGCGCGACCGGTTGTCAGGCGGACTCGCGCAGCACCAGCTCGGTCGGCAGCACCAGCGCCTGCTCGACCTCCTCGCCCGCCGCGATCCGCAGCAGTTGCCGGGTCATCGACCGGCCCAGCTCCACTATCGGCTGCCGCACCGTGGTCAGCGGCGGCTCGGTGTACGCGGCGGTCTCGATGTCGTCGAACCCGATCACCGCCACGTCCTCGGGCACCCGCCGCCCGGCCTCCCGCAGCGTCCGCAGGGCGGCGTGGGCCATCAGGTCGGAGGCGGCGAAGACGGCGTCCAGTTCCGGGTCGGCGGCGAGCAGTTCGCGCATCGCCGCGGTGCCGGACTCCCGGGTGAAGTCGCCGTACGCGACCAGCTCCGGCAGCCCGGCGCCGGTGATCGCGCTGCGGTAGCCGATCAGCCGCTCGATCCCGGCGACCATGTCCTGCGGGCCGGCGATGGTGGCGATCCGCCGCCGTCCGCTCGCGATCAGGTGCTGGACCGCTGTGCTCACGCCGCCGGTGTGGTCGACGTCGACGTACGGCACGTCGGCGCCGTCGAGCGGCCGTCCGCTGCACACCACCGGGATGCCGAGCCGGGCGAGCCGGCCGGGCAGCGGGTCCTCGCCGTGCAGCGAGGCGAACAGCACGCCGTCGACGTGCCGGCCGGTGGTGTACCGCTCGACCCGTTCGTGCCCGGCCGGCGAACCGGCGAGCATCAGTACGAGCTGCTTGTCCGCCGCCTCCAGTTCCTGCGCCGCGCCCCGGATGATGCCCGGGAACACCTGGTCGTCGGAGAAGACCCGGGTGGCCGCCTCGGGCAGCACCAGCGCGACCGAGTCGGTCCGCTGGGTGACCAGGCTGCGGGCGGCGAGGTTCGGGACGTACCCGAGTTCCTCGACCGCCCGGCGTACCGCCTGCCGGATCGGCTCCGCGACTGTGGTCGAGCCGTTCACCACCCGGGAGACGGTGGCCCGGGACACGCCGGCCAGCCGGGCCACCGCCTCCAGGGTCGGTCGCTGTGCCGTCGTCATCCCCGTAACCACCACCTCGTCACAGCCCGTTCCGGGCGATCACCTCCTGGTACCAGCGGGCGCTGCGCTTGGGTGTGCGCCGCTGGGTCAGGTAGTCGACGTGGACGATCCCGAACCGCTTCCGGTAACCCTCGGCCCATTCGAAGTTGTCCAGCACCGACCATACGAGATAACCGCGCAGGTCCACGCCGCGGGCGATGGCTTCGTGCGCCGCGCGCAGGTGCCCGTCGAGGTAGGCGACCCGGTCCGCGTCGGCCACCTCGCCCCGCTCGTCGAGGCCGGTGTCCGGGAACGCCCCGCCGTTCTCGGTGATCATCAACGGCAGCCCGGGATGGTCGGCCGCCACGCGTTCCAGCAGCCGGGTCAGCCCGGCCGGCTCGATCGACCAGCCCATCTCGGTCAGCGGCCCGGCCGGCGGCAGGAACTCGACCGCCCCGGCGGTGCCCGGGTACGCGCCGCCGCCCGCGCCGTCGGCCCGCCCGGCCACGTAGGTGGGCGCGTAGTAGTTCAGGCCGAGCAGGTCCAGCGGCGCGGCGATCAGCTTCTCGTCCCCGTCCCTGACGAAGTCCGGCGCGACGATCCGGCTGACGTGGGCCAGCACGTCCGCCGGGTAGCCGCCGCCGGTGAGCGGGTCCAGGAAGATCCGGTTGTGCAGGCCGTCGACCAGCCGGACCGCCTCGGCGTCCGCGGCGCTGCCCGCGTCCGCCGGCTGCACGTCGGCCAGGTTGAGCGTGATCCCGAGCGTCTCCGCGCCGGCCGCGCGCAGCGCCCGCGCCGCCAGGCCGTGAGCGAGCAGCAGATGGTGTACGGCCCGGAACGCGTCACCGGCGTCGCGGCGCCCCGGCGCGTGCACCCCGGAGCCGTACCCGAGGTAGGCCGAGCACCACGGCTCGTTGAGCGTGGTCCAGGTGCGGACCCGGTCGCCGAGCCGGCCGTGCACGGCGAGCGCGTACTCGGCGAAGTGTTCGGCGGTCTCCCGGACCGTCCAGCCGCCCCGGTCCTCCAGCGCCTGCGGCAGGTCCCAGTGGTAGAGCGTGACGATCGGGTCGATGCCGGCGGCCAGCAGCGCGTCGGTCAGCCGGTCGTAGAAGTCGAGCCCGCGCGGCTCGACCGGGCCGGTGCCGTCCGGCCGCACGCGGGGCCAGGACACCGAGAACCGGTACGCCCGCAGTCCCAGCTCGGCCATCAGCGCGACGTCCTCGGCGTACCGGTGGTAATGGTCGCAGGCCACGTCGCCGGTGTGTCCCTGGAACACCGCGCCCGGCGTACGGCTGAAGGTGTCCCAGATCGACGGGCCGCGACCGTCCTCGCGGGCGGCGCCCTCGATCTGGTACGCGGCGGTGGCCCCGCCCCAGACGAAGCCCTCCGGGAATCGGACGTTGCTCATGCCTTGACCGCACCTTCCATGATGCCGCCGATGATCTGGCGGCCGAAGACGACGAACACCAGCAGCAGCGGCAGCGTGGCGATGGCCGTGCCGGTGAACACCTGCGACATGTCCTGGTAGTACCCGTCGGAGAGGGCCCGCAGCGACAGCTGCACCGTCGGGTTCTCCGGGTCGTTCAGCACCGCGTACGGCCACAGGAAGTCGTTCCAGGTGGTCATGAACGTGAGCAGGCCGAGGACGGCGGCGGCCGGGCGCAGCGCGGGCAGCACCACGTTCCAGTAGATCCGCGCGGTGTTGCAGCCGTCCATCCGGGCCGCCTCGATCAGCTCGGTGCTGACCGCCTGGCCCGCGTACTGGCGCATCATGAACACGCCGAAGCCGGTGACCAGCGCCGGCACGATCACGGCGGGCAGCCGATCGTTCCAGTTCAGCTTCGTCATCAGCAGGTAGAGCGGGATCACGCCGAGCTGGGTGGGGACCATCATGGTGGCGACGATGACCAGCAGCAGCGCGTTGCGTCCACGGAAGCGCAGCTTGGCGAACGCGAACCCGGCCAGCGTGGAGAAGAACACCACCGAGATCGTCACCGTGGTGGCCACGATCGCCGAGTTGATCAGGCCGGTCAGGAAGTACGCGTCGGTGTTGTCGAACAGCCGGGCGATGTTGGCGCCGAGGTTGCCGCCGGGGGTGAGCGGCGGCGGCACCTGTCCCATCGTGTCGCTGGTCCGGCTGGCCACCACGAACATCCAGTAGATCGGGAAGATCGACAGGACGGCCGAGAGCGTCAGCGCCAGGTAGGTGAGCCGGCTGGCCGACCAGAGGCGGGTCATCGGGAGACCTCCTTGCGGGAGCCGCCGCCGAGCCGGCGCAGGAGCAGGACGTTTATCGCGGCGACCACGGCGATCAGGGCGAACAGCAGCCAGGCGACCGCCGAGCCGTAGCCGAAGTTGTAGTGCGGCGCGAAGGCGTTCTCGAACATGTACATGGTCACCGTCTGCGACTCCCGCAGCGGTCCGCCGCGGATCGCGTTGGTGCCGGAGTTGAACATCCGCGGCTCGGTGAAGAGCTGGAGGCCGCCGATGGTGGAGATGATGACCGCGAAGATGATCGTCGGCTTGAGCAGCGGCACCGTGATGGACCAGAACTGCCGGGCCCGGCCGGCGCCGTCGATCGCCGCCGACTCGTACAGGTCGCGGGGGATGGCCTGCATGGCGGCCAGGAAGATCAGCGCGTTGTAGCCGGTCCAGCGCCAGTCGACCATGGTGGAGATGGCGACCCAGGCGGCGAACCGGTTCGCCTTCCAGTCGATCGCGTTGATCCCGACGTGGTCGAGCAGCCAGTTGATCATGCCGAAGTCGCGGCCGAACAGCACCGCGAACACGATCGCCACCGCGGCGGTCGAGGTGACGTTCGGGATCAGCACCGCCATCCGCCAGGTGGTACGGGCGCGGAGCTGCCGGTTCAGCAGGTTGGCCAGCCAGAGCGCGGCGAGCAGTTGGGGGACCGTGGAGATCACGAAGATGCCCAGCGTGTTGACCACCGAGTGCCAGAAGTCGGAGTCGGCGAGCAACTGGGTGTAGTTGTCGAAGCCGATGAACGGGTGCTCGGCGCCGAGCAGGTCCCAGTCGTGCAGCGAGACCCAGAACGTGTACGCCAGCGGGTACGCCCCGAAGACGCCGAACAGCAGGAAGAACGGGGCGATGAAGAGGTACGGCGAGTACTTGGTGTCGATCCGGCTGAGCCGGTTGCCCAGGCCGGGACGGGTGGGGCGGGGTGCCGGTGCGACCGGCGGGCGGGCGTCGAGCTGGACGGCCATGACCCGGGACTCCTTTCCGCCGTGCGGGCGGCCCCCGTGGCCGGGTGGCCGCCCGCACGCGCTGCTCGGGTTACTTGGCGGCGGCCTTCTCGGCGTTGGCGACCGCGTCGGTCCAGCCCTGCTCCGGTGAGCGCTTGCCCAGCTCCACCGAGCGGACGGCGTTCTCGACCTCGGTGCGTACGGCCTGGTTCTTCGGTCCCATGTAGACCGGCTTCAGGCTCTTGGCGCCCTCGGCGAAGATCTTCCCGACCGGCGCCTCCGAGAAGTAGGCGTTCTTCGAGTCGGTGATGGCCGGGTCCTCCAGCGCCTGCGGGGACGACGGCAGCGGGCCCTTCGCCTTGAACGCGCCGATCTGACCCTTGGCGCTGGTCAGGAACTTGGCCAGCTCGATCGCCTCGGCCTGGTGCTTGCTCTGCTTCGGCACGGCGAGGAACGAGCCACCCCAGTTGCCGCCGTTGCCGGGGATCTGGGCGATGTCCCACTTGCCCTTGGCACCCGCGCCGGCGTTGCCCTCGATCACGCCGGTCATCCAGGCCGGGCAGGCGATGGTGGCGAACTTCGACTGCTTGAACGCCGACACCCACTCCTCGGACCAGGAGCCGTACTTGCCGGACAGCCCCGAGTCGATGATGTCCATCGTGGTGTCGTACGCCTCCTTCACCGCCGGGTTGCTGCCCACGACCAGGTTGTTACTGGTGTCGTAGTAGCTGTAGCCGCTGCTGTTGCCGGCGGTCTGCAGCAGGATCGTGTTGAAGGTGTTCGTCGCCGCGTCCAGGAACGAGGCGCCGGTCTTCTTCGCGGTGAACTGCTCGCCGACCTTGATGTAGTCCTGCCAGGTGGGCCAGAGCTTGGACACGGCCTCCCGGTCGGTGGGCAGACCGGCCTTCGCGAACAGGTCGGTCCGGTAGCACATCGCCATGCCGCCGACGTCCGTGCCGAGGCCGATGAGCTGCTTGCCGTCGGCGGTGAGCCCCTGGTTCCACTTCCAGTCGAGGAAGTTGCCCTTCAGGTCGGCCGCGCCGTGGTCGAGCAGGTTGACGAAGTTCTGCGGGTTGGCCTTGTACTCGACGAGCAGGCCCTCCTCGATGGCGACCACGTCACCGGCGCCCTTGCCCGCGGCGAGCCACTGGGTGAGCTTCGGGGAGTACTCGTCGAGGTTGCCGCCGGTGCCGCGCTCGACGATCTTCACGCCGGGGTGGCTGGCCATGTACTCCTGGTAGAGATCGGCGTAACCGAACTGGCCGAAGACGTCGACGGTGAGCGTTATCGGACCGTCGGCGGCGGCATCGTCGCCGCCGCCGCAGGCGGTGGTGCCGAGCAGCGCGGTGGCGGCGACCACTGCAACCGCCGCCAGGCGGCGGCGCGTGAAGGTGAGCATGCTGTCCTGACCTCTCGGGTCGTCGTAACGGGTGGTGGAAGGCGGTTCCGGAACTGAGAGAGCGCTCTCACGACAGCGTGGTGGAGGGGCGTGGACCTTGTCAAGAGAGCGCTCTCAGAGGTGTCCGAAAAGAAGGAGAGGGGCGGTGGCCGCCCCTCTCCGTCCGGTGCCGTTCGTCAGCCGACCCGCAGGCCGCCCAGCAGGGAACGGTCGCCCGCCACGTCCAGCGTGTCGAAGCTGATCCGGCCCATCAGCGCCAGCAGCAGATCGCTCGCCGTGCCGGCCACCTGCGCCCGCGCGTGGTGGTCGTCGTGGTCGAGGATCGTCGCGGTGTCCAGCAGCGCGACCCCCTCGCCCCGCAACCGCAGGTACCACTCCTGCGCGGCATCGGTCGCGTTCAGCTGCACCACGCCGCGCCACTGCCCGGGATGCACCCGCCGTCCCGCCGGCAACCACGTGTCCAGCACCTCGCTCACCCCGTCGGCCGCGAGCTTCGCCTCGATCGGATCACCCGCACCGATCGCGAGCTGGGCGTCCCACCGGTGCACGGCGGTCTCGTGCGCGAGCCGGCGCGGCCAGAAGGCCGCCTTCTTCGGCTGGGGGGCGAAGTTCCAGGCCGGCGCCTCCGGATCCGTCGCCTCCAGCAGCGCGCTGATCCGCTCGTACTCCTGCGTGTACCACTGCGCCGCGGTCAGGCCCGCGGGCGGCTCCGGGTCGTGCCGTTCCGGGCGGGTCGCGATGCCCGCGGTCAGCACGGTGCCCGCCCAGGCGTACGTGCGGGTCAGGTGATGAGCGAGATCGGTCACCGTCCAGCCGGGACAGGACAGCACGGGTGTCTCGGGCGGCGCCTCCGCCACCGCCGCGGCGAAGGCGGGGCCCTCCGTGCGCAGCGCGCCGATCCAGAAGTCCTTCGTGTGGTGCAGTCTGCTCATCGCCATCCTCCCGGGGGTGACCGGGCCACCAGTGGGTGCTCCGGCTACCCCTCAGCCTAGGGTGAAAGGCGTGTCAGACGTCTACGCCGAACCGGCGACTGCCGGTGACCCGACCGACCCGGCCACCCTGGCGCGCTACACCACGCTCCGGCTCGGTGGCCCCGCCGGGCGGCTGGAGATCGCCGGAAACGCCGCCCAGATCGTACTAAAAGTGCAGGAAGCGGAAGCCCGGGATCAGGCCGTACTGGTGCTGGCGGGCGGCAGCAACGTCGTCATCGGCGATCAGGGCTTCCCCGGCACGGTCGTGCTCGTCCGCTCCCGGGGCTTCCAGGTCGTCGCCGAGGACGGCGACACCGTCACGGTACGTGTCGAAGCCGGCGAGCCGTGGGACGACCTCGTCGCCGCCACCGTCGAGCACGGCTGGTCCGGGCTGGAGTGCCTCTCCGGCATCCCCGGCTCGGCCGGCGCGACCCCGATCCAGAACGTCGGCGCGTACGGCCAGGAGGTCGCCGAGACGATCGTCGCCGTCGAGGCGTACGACCGGACCCGCCGCGAGGTGGTGCGGATCCCGGCGGCCGACTGCGGGTTCGTCTACCGGGGCAGCATCTTCAAGTACAGCGACCGCTGGGTGGTGCTCACCGTCGACTTCCGGCTCACCCGGTCCCCGCGCTCCGGCCCGGTCCGCTACGCCGAACTGGCCCGGGCGCTCGGCGTCGAGGTCGGTGACCGGGTGCCGCTCGCCGACGCCCGCGCCACGGTGCGCAAGCTGCGCGCCGGCAAGGGCATGGTGCTCGACGCGGCCGACCCGGACACCTGGTCGGTGGGCTCGTTCTTCACCAACCCGGTGCTGCCGGGCGAGGTGTTCGAGCAGGTGCGGGAACGCGCCGCCGACCTGGGGCAGCCGCCGCACTGGCCGGGCGCCGACGGCGCGGTGAAGGTCAGCGCGGCGTGGCTGATCGACAAGGCCGGGTTCGGCAAGGGGTACGCGGGCCCGGAAGGCGTCGCCATCTCCAGCAAGCACACGCTGGCGCTGACGAACCACTCCGGCACCGCCAGTACGGCCGCGCTGGTGGCGCTGGCCCGCGAGATCCGCGACGGCGTGCAGTCCCGCTTCGGCGTGACCCTGCACCCCGAGCCGGTCCTCATCAACTGCACCATCTGACCCCGCCCCTACCTGCCCTCACTCACTCACCCGCCCCCCCGCCGTGCCCGCCGGGCCCCTGCTCCGGCGATCTTGCAGTTGCGGCCCCCGGAATGTCTGGTCCGCGCGCTATGTGAGGGCGGCAATTGCAAGATCGACGCAGGCTGGGGCGGGCATCGGGCTAGTTCTTGGCGGGTGCGCGTGTATTCGCCGACCTTGGAGTTGTGGCAGCTCGCAAAATGCGCCATCCGGGCATCCGAGGCGCCACAACTCCAAGATCGACGCGACCCCGCAACGGGCGGGGCGCGACGGGCGGCGGGCGGGGGGTCAGCGGGGAGCTATGGCGGGCCAGGGGAGGGTCAGGTAGCCGTGGCGCCAGGTGCGCGGGGTGTCCTGAATCGGCCAGCCCGCCTCCTTCACCGCCTCGACCGTCCGCAGCCAGCGCTGCCGGGGGCCGAACGGGGCGTAACCGGCGGCCGAGCGCCACGCGTGCTCCAGCGCGTCGATCAGGTCGTGGACGCGTTCACCCGGCACGTTGCGGTGGATCAGCGCCTTCGGCAGCCGCTCGGCGAGCGTCGCCGGGCTCTCCAGCGTGATCAGCTTCGCCGACAGGGTGAGCGTGCGCGGGCCGGTGGCGTCCAGCAGCACCCAGGAGCCGAGCCGGCCCAGCTCGTCGCAGGTGCCCTCGACCAGCAGCCCGCCCGGCGCGAGCCGCCCGGTGACGGTACGCCAGGCGTCGGCCACCTCGCTCTCGTCGTACTGGCGGAGGACGTTGAACGCCCGGACCAGCGCGGGACGCAGTCCGGCCAGCTCGAAGCCGCCCCGGGCGAACGTCAGCCCGGGCGGGTCGGCGGCGGGCAGGGCGGCGGCGACGCGTACCGGATCGATCTCCAGGCCGACCACCCGCACGTCGGCGCGGACCCCGGACGCCAGCCGGGCGCGCAGCTCGACGGGGGTGACCGGGGTGGCGCCGTAGCCGAGGTCGACCACGAGCGGGTCGGCGGCGGCGCGCAGCGCGTCGCCGCAGGTCTCGACGATCCAGTTGTCCACCCGCCGGAGCCGGTTGGGGTTCGTGGTGCCCCGGGTGGCCACGCCGAGTGGACGCTCCATCAGCGCCTCCGGGTCAGCGACTGCGGGGCTCGCAAGACCGGCTCACTCCTCGCGCTTCATGACGTCCGGTGCACCTTGTGCTGCGCGGCCTGGGCCAGCGGGCGGACCACGAGCTGGTCGATGTTGACGTGGTGCGGGCGGGTCGCGCACCAGGCGACGCAGTCGGCCACGTCGTCGGCCACGAGCGGTTCGGCGACTCCGGCGTACACCGCCTCGGCCCGGTCGGCGTCACCGCCGAAGCGGACCAGGCCGAACTCCTCGGTCTTCACCATGCCGGGGTCGATCTCGATCACCCGGACCGGGCGGCCGCACAGTTCGAGCCGGAGCGTGCCGGCGATCGCGGTCTGGGCGTGCTTGGCGGCCGTGTAGCCGCCGCCGCCCTCGTAGACCACGTGCCCGGCGGTGGAGCTGACGATCACGATCGTCCCGGCGCCGGAGCGCTCCAGTGCCGGGAGCAGCGCCTTGGTGACGCGCAGCGTGCCGAGCACGTTGACGTCGTACATCCATTGCCAGTCGCCCACGTCGGCCGTCTCGACCGGGTCGAGGCCGCGGGCGCCGCCGGCGTTGTTCACCAGCAGCGTGACCGGCCCGGGCGCGGCCTCGGCGGCGGCGGCCAGACCGGCGACCGACTCGTCCGAGGTCACGTCGCAGGCCACCGCTGTCGCCGCGCCGCCGGCCGCCTCGATGTCCGCGACCAGGGCGGCCAGCCGGTCGGTACGCCGGGCGGCGGCCAGCACGTGGAACCCCTCGGCGGCGAGCCGGCGGGCGGTGGCCGCGCCGATCCCGCTGGACGCCCCGGTGACGATGGCGACTGAAGTCATCCGCTCATTCTCTCCCGTCGCCGGGCCGGGCGGCGGGATGAGGTCCGTCACGCCCGGGACCCGGCGCAAAGCATTTCCGTACCCCGATGGGGAAGATGACATCCGGCACACGGGTTGACCGAGAAGCGCCGGTCGTGCGGGACGGCATCAACCGTGACAGAGGGAGCGGACGTGGCGGATTTGCACACCGGTGTCGGTCGTCAGCGAGGTGCTCTTCCGTGGCCGCGGCCCCGCCGTATCGCCACCCTGTCGGTGCACACGTCGCCGCTGCACCAGCCCGGCACGGGCGACGCGGGCGGCATGAACGTCTACATCCTGGAGGTGGCCCGGCGGCTGGCCGCGGCCGACGTCGAGGTGGAGATCTTCACCCGGGCCACCGCCGGTGACCTGCCCCCGGTGGTCGAGGTGGCGCCGGGCGTGTCCGTCCGGCACGTCACCGCCGGGCCGCTGGAGGGGCTGACCAAGGAGGAACTGCCGGGTCAGCTCTGCGCCTTCACCGCGGGGGTGCTGCGCGCCGAGGCGGCCCGCCCGCCGGGCCACTACGACCTGATCCACTCGCACTACTGGCTCTCCGGTCAGGTCGGCTGGCTGGCCAAGGAGCGCTGGGGCGTACCGCTGGTGCACACCGCGCACACCCTGGCCAAGGTCAAGAACGCCCGCCTGGCCGCCGGGGACCGTCCCGAGCCGAAGGCGCGGGTGATCGGCGAGGAGCAGGTGGTCACCGAGGCGGACCGGCTGGTCGCCAACACCCGGGTCGAGGCCCGCGACCTGCTCGACCGGTACGCGGCCGAGCCGGACCGGGTGGCGGTCGTGGAGCCCGGTGTCGACCTGGACCGGTTCCGTCCCGCCGCGGGCGACCGGGACGCCGCGACCCGGGCCGCGCGCCGTCGGCTCGGTCTGCCGACAGACGGGTACGTGGTCGCGTTCGTCGGCCGGATCCAGCCGCTCAAGGCGCCGGACGTGCTGGTCCGCGCCGCCGCCGCGCTGCGCGAGCGCGATCCGGCGCTGGCCGACGAGCTGACCGTGGTGATCTGCGGCGGGCCCAGCGGCACCGGCCTGGACCGGCCCACCGCGTTGATCGAACTCGCGCACGCGCTCGGCATCGCCGACCGGGTGCGTTTCCTCCCGCCGCAGACCGGTGCGGACCTGCCCGCCCTCTACCGCGCCGCCGACCTGGTCGCGGTGCCGTCGCACAACGAGTCGTTCGGGCTGGTCGCGCTGGAGGCCCAGGCGTGCGGCACGCCGGTGCTGGCCGCCGCCGTGGGCGGGCTGGTCACCGCGGTACGCGACGGCGTCAGCGGCATGCTCATCGACGGGCACGACCCGGTCGACTGGGCCCGCGCGATGGCCCGGCTGCTGCCCGACCGGGTACGCCGTGCCGCGCTGGGCCGGGGCGCCGAGCGGCACGCCCGGGACTTCTCCTGGCACCGCACCGCCTCCGGCCTGCTCGCGGTCTACGGGGAGGCGATCACCGAGCACCGGGCCCGGCTGGCGCGGCGGCTCGGCGACCCGGCCCTGCTGTGCTCCTGGTGATCGGCCACCGGGCGGCCCCGGTGCGCCGGTCGTAGAGTGGGTGCGATGAGCCGCAGGAGTGAGGTCGCCGTGCTGATCGAGTCCGTGTGCGCGGAGCGTGAGCTGGAGTGGGAGTCGACCGGCGAGGCGTCGTACGCGGTGACGCTGCCCGGCACGCACAAGCTCAAGACGATCTGCAACCTGATCGTGGGTGAGCACGCGCTGCGGGTCGAGGCGTTCGTGATGCGTCAGCCCGACGAGCGCCGCGAGGAGCTGTGGGCCTGGCTGCTCCAGCGCAACGCCCGCATGTACGGCGTCTCGTTCTCCATCGACTCGGTCGGCGACGTCTACCTGACCGGGCGGGTCAACCTGGCCGGGATCGACGCCGACGAACTGGACCGGCTGCTCGGTTCCGTGCTGACGTACGCCGACGAGTCGTTCGACAGCATGCTGGAGATCGGCTTCGGCACCGCGATCCGCCGGGAGTGGGAGTGGCGGGTCAAGCGCGGTGAGTCGACCGCCAACCTGGCCGCGTTCGCGCACCTCTTCGAACCGTCCGCCACTGCCGGATCGTCCGCCGGAGGTTCGGAACCCTCCTGACGGGTATGCCGCCCCGCGCGGTGCGGAGCACTGGGACCCACCGCGGGCCGAGGACGGACTGTCGAGGAGCGTGTCCCATGGCTCAGCGCAACAGCTCAGGTCGCGGCACGACTGCGACTCGGACCAAGCGGCAAACCGGCAACCAGACGCCGAACACCCCGGGGGTGTCGGAGTCGGCGATCTCCCGGATGAAGGTCGACGACATCCGCAGCCAGCTCCGGCGGCGCGGGGTCTCGGGGATCTCCGCGCTGCGGAAGCCGGAACTGGTGAAGACCCTGGCGCGCAGCATGCGCGGGGAGGGCGGCGCCGCCCGGCGGAGCACCGGCCCGGCCGGCCGGCCGTCGGCGACCCGCAAGAGCACAGCCGCCAAGAAGACCACGGCGGCGAAGCGGACCACGTCGGCCCGCCGGAGCGCCACGTCGCCGGCCAAGGCCGCGCCGGCCGCACGCGCCATCGGCGCCAGGGCCAAGGCGACGGGTACGCGCAAGGCGGCTCCGGCACGCGCGAAGGCGACCTCGTCGCGGGCGAAGGCGACGTCGTCGCGGGCGAAGGCGGCTCCGTCGCGGGCGAAGGCGGCTCCGGCACGCGCGAAGGCGACCTCGTCGCGGGCGAAGGCGGCCCCGTCACGGGCCAAGGCGACCTCGTCACGGGCGACGACGTCCCGCGCGAAGGCTGCCCCGTCCCGCGCGAAGGCGGCACCCGGCCGCGCCACTGCCGCGTCCTCCCGTGCGAAGGCGGCCCCGTCACGGGTGAAGGCGGCCCCGTCGCGGGCGAAGGCCGCGCCGTCGCGGGCCAAGGCGGCGCCGGCCCGGAAGGCGCCGAGCGCGCAGGCCGCGCCGACCCGTGGCCCGGCGTCCAGCCGGTCGATCGGATCGTCGCAGCTCATCACGTCGCTCGCGGACCGGCCGGAGCGTCCGGGCCGGAGCCTGGTCACCCGTAACCACGAGGTGATCCAGCGCTGGGCGCGGGCGCGGGGCGCGAAGCCCGCCACCATCGCCGGCACCGAGCGCGAGGGCCGGCCCGGGGTGCTGACGTTCAACATCCCCGGGTACCGGGAGAGCAGCCGGATTCGCGAGATCACCTGGGACGACTGGTTCCGCACGTTCGACCTGCGGCGGCTGAACCTGATCTACCAGGAGCAGATGCGGGACGGTCGGCAGAGCAACTTCTTCCGGACCGAGAACCCGAATCGCGAGGACGGCTGAGGTTTGCGGGAATGGCCGACGGGAACCCGATGTTTGCCATTCCAGGGACGACAGCACGGGCAGCCGGTTTTCCGACACGGGCGCTGTGACGGGCAAGACAGCGTTCTGGGTTGAATCCGGAATCCGGGCGAACTAACTTTATTGCACCGCGTCACGCTTGTTTCCGTTCGGGGGAGCGGTGGATCGATCAGATCCGCGCAGGCGAGACGCGAAGATCGGGTGGAGCACACCGTTGGGGGACGGTGCCGCCCGTGGAACCGGCGGCGCGAGCGGGCGACGCTTACGGGGGTGAGTGTCGCCCGCCGCCGCCGGGCGTACGGTACGAGCGCCCATCTCGACGGGGGTCGGGGTGGGCGCTCTGCCGTTGTCTCCGGGGCTGTCGGCGGCGACCCGGCAGCCTGTCTCCCGGCCCGTCAGCGGGTGGACCCGACGGTCCCGGCCCGCTGCGCCTCGGCCCGCAGCGCGGCCACCCGGCGCTCCCGGCGCGGCCCGGCCAGCAGGTGCCCGGCGGCGGCCACCAGGCCGAGCGCGCCCACCACCAGCCAGTGCCGCTCGCCCAGGTGTTCCAGGCTGAGCCCGCCGAGCGCCGGCGCAACGAACGACGCCGCCGGGAACGTCAGGTAGAACACCGACTGGTAGCGGGCACGCAGTTCGGGCGGCGCGAGGTCCGCGTTGATCTGCGCGTTGGGCGGCGCGGCGAGCATCTGCCCGACCGTCCAGACCACCGCCGCGCCGAGATAGAGCGGCAACCCGTCGGCCACCGTGAGCGCGCCGAACCCGAGCGCCATCAGGCCGGTGGAGACGGCCAGCACGCTCGACTTCCGGTACGGCTCGATGAGGCGGGGCACGAACAGTTGCCCGACCACGATCAGCGCCCCGCCGAGCGCCACCACCAGCCCGTACGCCGACGGGCGCAGACCGTCCTCGCGCATCGCCAGCGGCATGATCGTGGAGGTCTGCATGGTCAGCACGGCCAGCAGGAACGTCAGCCCGACGAACACCAGGAAGGTGCGGTCGGTCAGCGCGGTGTGCAGCCCGGGACGGCGTCCCGCCACCGCCCGTGGCGTGAGCGCCGGCCGCCGGGTGAGCGTCTCCGGCACCTTCAGCGCGATCACCACCGCCGCCGCCAGCGTGGCTCCGGCGTCGACCAGGAACAGCGCCGTGAAGCTCGCCTCGGCGAGGATGCCGGCCAGCAGCGAGGCCACCGCCATGCCCAGGTTGAACGCCCAGAACTGGAGGTTGAACGCGCGGGAGCGGCGCGCCTCGGGCACCACGTCCACGATGGCGGCCACGAACGCCGGGCTGGGCATCGAGTGCGCCACCCCGACCAGCGTGGCGAGTACGGCGATCAGCGCCAGGTGCGTGGTGAACGCCAGCGCCGCCATCAGCCCGGCGGCGGCGAGGTGGGCGGCGAGCAGCGTGGCCCGGCGGCCCCACCGGTCGGCCAGGACGCCGCCGAGCAGCGTCCCGGCCGCGCCGCCGATGCCGTACGCGCCGACCACCAACCCGGCCAGCGACGGCGGGGCGCCCCGCGCGGCGGTCAGGTAGAGCGACAGGAACAGCAGCGCGAACGCGCCGGCCCGGTTGATCAGCAGGCCGGACCAGAGGTACCAGAACGTGGCCGGCAGCCCGCCGGCCGTGTCGTCCCACCAGCGCCGCAGGCCGCGCACCCGTCCTCCAGGAAGGTTTCCTTACCGATTCCGTCCCGTACCGTATCCACCCGCCTCGGTGCGGTCGCGCCGGGGCGTACTCAGGAACCGGCGCGGACCGGGGCGGCGGGTGCGGTGGCCGCGGCCTCGCCCGCCTCGGGCGCCGGGGAGGCGGTGGCGGTGACCGGCGTGACGGGCGTGCCCACGGCGCGCAGCGCGACGGCGCGGCGCTCCCGGGCCGGGCCGGAGATCAGGTGGGCGACCGCCGCCACGACGCCGATGCCCGCGCAGCCGAGCCAGAGCGCGCTGTTGCCGGCGTGCTCGCGGACCAGGCCGCCGAGGATCGGCGCGGCGGCGCCGGCGAGCTGCCAGGACAGCGAGAAGACGCCCTGGTAGCGGCCGCGCAGCGCGGCCGGCGACAGCTCCGCGATCAGGGTGGCGTTGGACGGCGAGTTGAGCATCTCGCCGAGGGTCCAGATCAGCACCGTCAGGCCGTAGAGCCAGACCGTGTCGGCGAGCGCGGTGAGCCCGAACCCGGCGCCCATCACCAGCGACGCGAGCGCCAGCACGTGCGAGCGGCTGCGGCCCTTGATGAGCCGGGGCACGAAGAGCTGGCCGAACACGATGAGCACGCCGTTGAGGGCGATCACCGAGCCGTACGTGGCCGGGCTGAGCCCGGAGTCGCCCATGGCGATCGGCAGCATCGAGATGTGCTGGAGGAACACCAGCGCGGCGAGCAGGTTGAGCGCGACGAAGCCGAGGAACACCCGGTCGGCGAGGATGGTGCGCAGCGCGCCGGCCGGTGCCGGCATCCCCTTGACCGGGAGCGCGGTGACCGGGCCGCGGGTCTCGCCGACCTTGGCGAAGATGATCAGCGCGGTCACCAGCGTGGTGGTCGCGTTCACCAGGAACAACAGCAGGTAGCTGCCCTGGGCGGCGAAGCCGGCGAGCACGGCGGCGCAGGCGAAGCCGAGGTTGATGGCCCAGTAGTTCAGCGAGAAGGCGCGCAGCCGGTCCTTGTCCGGCACCACGTCGACCATCATCGCGCCGAAGGCGGGGCGGGCCGCCTCGGCGAACGCGCCGAGCAGCAGCGCGCCCACGGCCACCGCCCACAGCGGACGGGCGAGGCCCAGCGCGATCATCATGCCCGCCGCGCCGACGTGGGCGGCGAGCAGCGTGGGCCGCCGTCCCCAGCGGTCGGTCAGGGTGCCGCCGATGGTGGTGCCGACCGCGCCGCCGGCGCCCCAGAGACCGATCACCAGACCGGCCTGGGCGGCGGAGAAGCCGCGTTCCTGGGTCAGGTAGATGGCCAGGAAGATCAGGACGAACGAGCCGAGCCGGTTGATCAGCGTGCCGGCCCAGAGGTACCAGAACGTCCGTGGCAGGCCACCCGCCGTGTCCTGGAACCAGCCTCGCACCGTCCGCATCCCGACGCCCCCCGATTGGTAATGACCGACCTGATCAGAACGCCTTACAACCTAGTGCCGGGCCGGAGCCGTGGTCATCAGGATTTCCACGTGGTGGTCGTCACCACAGGTCGCCGCGTGTCCGCCCGGCCGGTACGGCAGGATGATCGGCATGACTGCGAGCGAGGGGCCCACCGTCGGGACGCTGGTCCTGCTGCGGCACGGCGAGAGCGACTGGAACGCCAAGAACCTCTTCACCGGCTGGGTCGACGTCGACCTGACCGCCAAGGGGGAGACCGAGGCGCGGCGCGGCGGCGAACTGCTGCGCGAGCACGACCTGCTGCCGGACGTGGTGCACACGAGCCTGCTGCGCCGGGCGATCCGCACCGCCGAGCTGGCGCTGAACGCCGCCGACCGGCACTGGATCGCGGTGCGCCGGTCGTGGCGGCTCAACGAGCGCCACTACGGCGCCCTGCAGGGCAAGAACAAGAAGCAGACCCTCGACGAGTACGGCGAGGAGCAGTTCATGCTCTGGCGCCGCTCGTACGACACACCGCCGCCACCGATCGACGACGCGGACGAGTGGTCGCAGGTCGGCGACCCCCGGTACGCGCTGCTGCCGACCGAGCTGATGCCGCGCACCGAGTGCCTGAAGGACGTCGTCGACCGGATGCTGCCCTACTGGTACGACTCGATCGTGCCGGACATCCTGGCCGGGCGGACGGTGCTCGTGGCCGCGCACGGCAACTCGCTGCGCGCCCTGGTCAAGCACCTCGACCAGATCTCCGACGACGCGATCGCCAAGCTGAACATCCCCACCGGCATCCCGCTGCGCTACGACCTGGACGCCGACCTGCGTCCGCACGTGCTCGGCGGGACGTACCTGGACCCGGAGGCCGCGAAGGCCGCCGCCGCCGCGGTCGCCAACCAGGGCCGCTGAGACGGCGTGGGCGGGCCTCCCCCGAGGTGGCCCCGCCCGCGGTTCTCAGCCGGACGTCGACCCGGTGATCAGGTAGACCACGTGCTCGCCCGCGTTCACCGCGTGGTCGGCGAAACGCTCGTAGAAGCGGCCCAGCAGCGTCGCGTCGATCGCCGTCTCCACCCCGTACGGCCAGTCGTCGCCGAGCAGCACGCCGAACAGGCTCTTGTGCAGGTCGTCCATCGCGTCGTCGTCGCCGTCCAGCTCGGCGGCCACGTCGGCGTCCGGCTCGGCCAGCACCGCGCCGATCTTCTCGGCCATCCGGTCGGCGATCCCGGCCATGTCGGTGAAGACCGGCCGCAGTTCCGCCGGCACCGCCGGGGACGGGTGCCGGCGCAGCGCCGTCTTCGCCACGTGGTCGGCCAGGTCGCCCATCCGCTCCAGATCGGCTGCCACGTGCAACGCGGTGATCATCGCCCGCAGGTCCGAGGCGACGGGCGCCTGCCGGGCCAGCAGGTCGCAGACCCGCTCCTCCACGTGCCGGTAGAGGTCGTCGATCTCGGCGTCCCGCGCGATCACCGTCTCGGCGGCCGTCCGGTCTGCGGTGAGCAGCGCCTTGGTGGCCTGCCGCATGGCCGCGCGTACCGCCTCGGCCATGTCCACCAGCAACTGGCTGACAATCTGCAGGTCGGCCCGGAACTCGTCGCGCATCGTCACTTCCTGGGGTCGGTGGCCGCCACCCCCGAGGGGTACGGCAGGAGCAGGTGCGCGCCCCACGCTAGGCCGAACGGTCGGCACCAGGGTGAACGCGGATGAACGACGCGGGGCCCGCAGGTGAACTTTGCCGAAAGCGAGAGTGGTTCGTCCCTTTGTGCCCGATCCCCGGGTTAACAATGACCCTACGATCGCCGGGTGGAATGGGCGGTGGCCGTCGTGGTGGCCGGAGCGCTGGTGACCGGGCTGGTCGCCGGGGCGCTGCTGTCCGGACCCGTTGACGAATGGCGGCGCCGCCGGGCGTCGCGGGGCGGCGGGATCCTCCGTCGTGACGCAGGGAGGACGACCATTCCGGACGACCAGCAGGGGGGCCTATCCGGGCTCGGCCGCAAGACGATCGACTCGCTGCGCGCAGGTGTGGTGGTGCTCGGCCCGGACGACGTGCCGGTGCTGGTGAACCCGGCCGCCCGGGCGATGGGTCTGCTCCGTACCGGGGCGACGCCGGGGTCGATCGCGGCGCACCCGTTGATCCGTACCCTCGCCGGGCAGGTCCGCCGCACGGGCGTGCGGCGCGAGATAGAGCTGGACCTGCCCCGGGGCCGCGACGGCGGCGGGGACAACCCGCTCGGCGTGCACCTGCGGGCGATGGGACTGGGCTCCGGCTACATCTCGATCGAGGCGGTCGACGTCACCGAGTCGCACCGTCTCGCGCGGGTGCGCCGGGACTTCGTGGCGAACGTCAGCCACGAGCTGAAGACGCCGATCGGCGCGCTGCAACTGCTCGCCGAGGCGCTCGTCGACGCCACCGAACCAGCCGCCGGCGGCGCGGCCGACCTGTCCGAGGACCTGGTCGCCGCGCGGCGGTTCGCCGAGCGAATCCAGCACGAGTCGACCCGGCTCGGCCGCCTGGTGCAGGAGCTGCTGGAACTGACCCGCCTCCAGGGCGCCGAACCGCAGCCCGCCCCCGAGCCGGTCTCGGTGGACTGGGTGCTCGCCGAGGTCGTCGACCGGACCCGCACCGCCGCCACCGCCCGCCGGGTGGAGATCGCCGTCGGGGGGCAGCGGGGCCTGACGGTGTACGGCAGCGACAGCCAACTCGCCACCGCGGTGGCGAACCTGGTGGAGAACGCGATCACCTACTCCGGCGAGGACACCACGGTCCGGGTGACGGTCACCGGCACCGAGGACCACGTCGAGATCGCCGTGGCCGACCAGGGCATCGGCATCGCACCGAACGACGTCGACCGGATCTTCGAGCGGTTCTACCGGGCCGACCAGGCCCGCTCCCGGGCGACCGGCGGCACCGGCCTGGGCCTGGCCATCGTCAAGCACATCGCCAGCAACCATGGCGGCCGGGTGGAGGTGTCGAGCACCCTTGGTGGGGGGTCGACGTTCACCCTCCGGCTGCCCGCACGCCCCCCGGACGACCTGGAGACGACACTCGCCTCCGCTGGGATCGAGGCCGGCCCGGCCGAGCTCCGGCAGGTCTGACCACAGGAAAGGAAACACCCGTTGAGCCGCGTACTGGTGGTCGAGGACGAGGAGTCGTTCTCCGACGCCCTGTCCTACATGCTCCGCAAGGAGGGGTTCGAGGTCTCCGTCGCCGCGACGGGCCCCGCCGCCCTCACCGAGTTCGACCGGACCGGCGCCGACATCGTGCTGCTCGACCTGATGCTGCCGGAGATGTCCGGCACCGAGGTCTGCCGGCAGCTCCGCCAGCGCTCGCACGTGCCGATCATCATGGTCACCGCGCGGGACAGCGAGATCGACAAGGTGGTCGGCCTGGAGATCGGCGCCGACGACTACGTGACCAAGCCGTACTCGCCGCGTGAGCTGGTCGCCCGGATCCGGGCGGTGCTGCGCCGGCACAGCGCCGAGTCGAACGAGACGGGCGCGCCCACGCTCGCCGCCGGCCCGGTCCGGATGGACATCGAACGGCACGTGGTGACCGTCGGCGGCGCCGGGGTGCAGCTCCCGCTCAAGGAGTTCGAGCTGCTGGAGCTGCTGCTGCGCAACGCCGGGCGGGTGCTCACCCGGGGTCAGCTGATCGACCGGGTCTGGGGCGCCGACTACGTGGGCGACACCAAGACGCTCGACGTGCACGTGAAGCGGCTGCGCTCCAAGATCGAGCCGGAGCCCTCCGCCCCGCGCTACATCGTCACGGTCCGCGGCCTGGGCTACAAGTTCGAGCCCTGATCCCGCCACCGCCGCCCCCCCCCGGCCGCCCCGCCCTCGCCGATCTTGGAGTTGTGGCGCCACGACATGCCCGATTCACGCACTTTCGCGAGGTGCCACAACTCCAAGATCGCCGCAACAGACCTTGGATCTTGACCTCACCCTGCCCGGTCCTGGGCCTGTCCGCTCCGGCTGCGCCCCTCCAGGCTCCGCCCAACCCGGTTGATCAAGGAGTTTGCGGACTCCTGGCGCCTCCCGCCGGCCGCAAACTCCTTGATCACCGTGGCGGGTGGGGCGCAGATCCGCCGCCCTTCGGGCGGGGGCAGCCGAAGACCCCCCTCCTCGCCGATCTTGCACTTTGGTGCCCCGCAAGCCGCGCGAATGGGACACTCGGAGGGCTCAAACTGCAAGATCGCGGGTGGAACCACAGCGCTGCGCTCCCCGCCCCGGGCCAGTCCTGCCCGGGGCGGGGCCGGGTCGGGTCGGGTCGGGTCGATCATGAGGTTGACGGCGTCTGGTGTCCGTTTTGTCGCCGCTAACCTCATGATCGACGCCTTGGTGGTTGCCCGGGGGGCTTGTTCGGCGGTGATCAAGGGGTTTGTGTCCTCGGCCGGGCCAGATGGTGACGCAAACTCCTTGATCACTGGGGGGTGTAGGGCGTGTTGCCTCGGCTGGGCCCGGGGGTGCGGGTGGGGGTGGGTGTCGGGTTCGGTGGTGGTCGGCGGCACTCCGACGGTGGAATGGCTGGCGGGCCGGGGGTGTTGTATCCGGATGAGCGACCGAGCACCGGCTCGCCCTCGAGCGGGGCGGCACCCGCAAAGCCCTGGGAATGACCCCGGGCGGCTGGTCGTTGGGTGTGGTTCTGGCGACGTGAGTCGCGGGGAATGATCCCGGCGGGCTGGTCGTTGACTACGGTTCCGACGACGTGACCCCCCGCGTCTGCCTCCTCTGGTGGCGTGCACCGGCCCGGGAATGGTGGCGGGTGGTGGGTCGTTGGACATGCTTGCGGCGCCGCGCAGAGGCACCCC